>NZ_JBFBBK010000031.1:0-113827 GCF_040682635.1 Streptomyces sp. NPDC051133 | reverse complement strand
AGGGGCGGCGGAGGTGTCCGCACCATGGTCATCCCAGCACCAGCCGGGCGGCCATCTCGCCGCCGCCGGTGCGCCCGCTCAGCCGATCACCGCTCAGCCGATCTCGGCCAGCAGGTCGCCGCCCTCCACCTGCTGGATCCGGTTGATGGCGAGGCGCGAGACCTTGCCCGCCTTGGGCGCGGTGATCGTCGCCTCCATCTTCATCGCCTCGATGGTGGCGATCGTGGCACCGGCCGCCACCTCGTCGCCCTCGGTGACCGCGAGCGTGACCACACCGGCGAACGGCGCCGCCACATGCCCCGGGTTGGCGCGGTCGGCCTTCTCCGTCACCGGCACGTCCGAGGCCGCGGCGCGGTCGCGCACCTGGATCGGGCGCAGCTGGCCGTTGAGCGAGGACATCACGGTGCGCATGCCGCGCTCGTCGGCCTCGCCGACCGCCTGCAGCTCGATCAGCAGCCGGACCCCGCGGTCCAGGTCGACGGCGTACTCCTTGCCCGGGCGCAGGCCGTAGAAGAACGCCTTGCTGTCCAGCACGCTGGTGTCGCCGAAGGCCTGGCGGTGCGTGTCGAACTCGCGGGTCGGGCCGGGGAACAGCAGCCGGTTCAGGGTCGTCCGGCGCTCCTTTGCCAGCCCCTCGCGGTCCTCGGCGGACAGCTCGGGTTCGGGCTTGGGCTCGCCGCGGCCCTGCAGCGCCTTCGTCCGGAACGGCTCGGGCCAGCCGCCGGGCGGCGTGCCCAGCTCGCCGCGGAGGAAGCCGATCACCGAGTCGGGGATGTCGAACTTGTCCGGGGTCGCCTCGAAGGCGTCCGGGGAGACCCCTGCGCCGACCAGGTGCAGGGCGAGGTCGCCGACCACCTTGGACGACGGGGTGACCTTGACCAGGCGGCCGAGGATGCGGTCGGCGGCGGCGTACATCGCCTCGATGTCCTCGAAGCGGTCGCCGAGGCCGAGGGCGACGGCCTGCGTGCGCAGGTTGGACAGCTGGCCGCCGGGGATCTCGTGGTGGTAGACCCGGCCGGTCGGGGAGGCGAGGCCCGCCTCGAACGGGGCGTAGATCTTCCGGACGCCCTCCCAGTACGGCTCCAGGTCGCCGACGGCCTGCAGGTCGAGGCCGGTGGGGCGCTCGGAGTGGTCGGTGGCGGCGACCAGCGCCGACAGCGACGGCTGCGAGGTCGTACCGGCCATGGAGGCCACCGCGCCGTCCACGGCGTCGGCACCCGCCTGGATCGCGGCCAGGTAGGTGGCCAGCTGACCGCCCGCCGTGTCGTGCGTGTGCAGGTGCACGGGCAGGTCGAACTCGCGGCGCAGCGCCGAGACCAGCTTGGCCGCGGCCGGGGCGCGCAGCAGGCCGGCCATGTCCTTGATCGCGAGGACGTGCGCGCCCGCGTCGACGATCTGCTCGGCCAGGCGCAGGTAGTAGTCGAGGGTGTAGAGCCGCTCGGCGGGGTCGCCCAGGTCGGCGGTGTAGCAGAGGGCGACCTCGGCGATCGCCGTGCCGGTCTCGCGTACGGCGTCGATGGCGGGGCGCATCTGGCCGACGTCGTTGAGGGCGTCGAAGATGCGGAAGATGTCGATGCCGGTGGCGGCGGCCTCCTGGACGAAGGCGTCGGTCACCTCGGTCGGGTACGGGGTGTAGCCGACGGTGTTGCGGCCGCGCAGCAGCATCTGCAGACAGATGTTGGGCACGGCCTCGCGCAGGGCGGCCAGCCGCTCCCAGGGGTCCTCGGCGAGGAAGCGCAGCGCCACGTCGTAGGTGGCGCCGCCCCAGCACTCCAGGGACAGCAGTTCGGGCAGCGTGCGGGCGACGACCGGCGCGACGGCCAGCAGGTCCTTCGTGCGCACCCGGGTGGCGAGCAGGGACTGGTGGGCGTCGCGGAAGGTGGTGTCGGTGACGCCGAGGGTCGGCGACTCGCGCAGGTGCCGGGCGAAGCCGTCGGGGCCGAGCTCGACCAGCCGCTGGCGCGAGCCGGCGGGCGGCTCACCGGCGGGCAGCGCCGGCAGCTTGGTGACCGGGTCGAACAGGTCGGGGCGTTCGCCGTGCGGCTTGTTGACCGTCACGTCGGCGAGGAAGGTCAGCAGCTTGGTGCCGCGGTCGGCGGAGTGGCGGGCGGTGAGCAGGTGCGGGCGCTGCTCGATGAAGGAGGTGGTGACCCGGCCCGCCTGGAAGTCGGGGTCGTCCAGGACGGCCTGGAGGAACGGGATGTTGGTGGCCACGCCGCGGATGCGGAACTCGGCCACGGCACGCCGGGCACGGCCCACGGCCGCCTTGAAGTCCCGGCCCCGGCAGGTCAGTTTGACCAGCATCGAGTCGAAGTGCGCGCTGATCTCCGTACCGGCGTGGGTGGTGCCGCCGTCCAGCCGGATGCCGGAACCGCCCGGCGAGCGGTAGGCGCTGATCCGGCCGGTGTCCGGGCGGAAGCCGTTGGCCGGGTCCTCGGTGGTGATACGGCACTGCAGGGCGGCGCCGCGCAGCGTGATGGTGTCCTGGGCGAGGCCGAGGTCGGCGAGGGTCTCGCCGGCGGCGATCCTGAGCTGGGCCTGGACCAGGTCGACGTCGGTGACCTCCTCGGTCACGGTGTGCTCGACCTGGATGCGCGGGTTCATCTCGATGAAGACGTGGTTGCCTTCGGGGTCGAGGAGGAACTCGACGGTGCCGGCGTTGCGGTAGCCGATCTCACGGGCGAAGCGCACGGCGTCGTCGCAGATCCGCGCGCGCACCTCGGGGTCGAGGTTGGGCGCGGGGGCCAGTTCGATGACCTTCTGGTGGCGGCGCTGGAGCGAGCAGTCGCGCTCGTACAGGTGGATGACGTTGCCCTCGCCGTCGGCGAGGATCTGCACCTCGATGTGGCGCGGGTCGACGACGGCCTTCTCCAGGAAGACGGTCGGGTCGCCGAACGCGGCGTCGGCCTCGCGGGACGCGGCCTCGATGGACTCGCGCAGCTGGCCGGGTTCCTCGACGCGGCGCATGCCGCGGCCGCCGCCGCCCGCGACCGCCTTGACGAAGACGGGGAAGCCGATCTCGTCCGCGGCGCGGACCAGTTCGTCCACGTCGGTGGAGGGCTGGGAGGAGCCGAGCACGGGCACGCCGGCCGCGCGGGCGGCGGCGACCGCGCGGGCCTTGTTGCCGGTCAGCTCCAGGGTGGCCGTGCTCGGGCCGACGAAGGTGATGCCCGCCTCCTCGCAGGCGCGGGCCAGCTCCGGGTTCTCGGACAGGAAGCCGTAACCCGGATAGACGGCGTCGGCGCCGGCCCGGCGGGCGGCGGCCACGATCTCCTCGACGGAGAGATAGGCCCGCACCGGGTGCCCCGGCTCCCCGATCTCGTACGCCTCGTCGGCCTTGAGCCGGTGCAGCGAATTGCGGTCCTCGTGCGGGAACACGGCGACGGTGCGCGCACCGAGTTCGTAGCCCGCCCGGAACGCGCGGATCGCGATCTCTCCACGGTTGGCGACCAGCACCTTGCGGAACATCCTGGATTCCCTTCAGCTGCCTGCCGGCGTCGAACACCATGGTGTCAGCCACGCCCCTGCCGTACCTCGCGGCAACCCTAGGGGGTGCCCGAACGTGTCGACGTGCGAAAACCATCACATCGCCGGAGTGGGCCGCGCCACAGGAGTACGCGGCTCGGCCGAGGGCATTCTCAGGGGTCGGGGGAGGCCGGCGGCCGGCGGTCCAGGCAGGTCGTCGCGGCGCTCTCGGGACGCTCGGGGGTCGCGGGGGCGGGACCGGTGCGGGGGCGCGTGGTGCCGGGCCGGGCGGACGCGGGGTGCGGGGAGGCGGAGTGCGCGGCCTCGGGGTGTGCGGGCACACGGAGCGCTGGGGCGGGGAGCGCGGGGACGGGGTATGTGCGCGCGGGCGCACGGGGCTGGGGCGCAGGACGGGCGGGGTGCGCGGGCGCGGGAAGCGGCGGTGTCCCGGCCGGGGCGGGCCCGGTGACCCGGGCGGGCGTCAGGGAGAGTACGACGGCCCGCACCCGCTCGCGGCGGCCGTGCAGCAGGCCGAGGACGATCGCCGTTCCCACCGCGATCAGGTGCTCGCGGCCGGCCAGGTTGGGGACGGCGACGGACTCCCACACCATCGAGCCGCCCGTCAGCGTGAACACCACCGGCGCGCGCTTGATCACCGCGAGATAGGTGAACAGTCCGACCACGGCCGCGGACGGTCCGGTGTCGAGCAGTTGCCCGCACTCGGGCGGCAGACCCAGCCCCCACCGGCCGGGGCCCAGCGCGATCATCACCCGGGCGAGCAGGGTGCCGGCCAGGGTCGTGGCGTAGGCGATCGCCAGGGTCCGGGCGCGGCCCAGGACGAGCTCGGCCCAGGCGAAGGCGAGGAACAGCTGGGTGATGCCCGCCCACACCGGCAGGTCGAGCGCCGGGACGTACAGCGACACCGGGGTGCGCAGCAGGGAGAGCCACAGCGGCTGGTCGGCCTTGACCCCGCCGAGCGCGCGTACCCACGCCGCGCCGAGCGGATGCTGGGCGATGTCGTGGCAGAAGACGACACCGAAGGCGGCGACGAAGGCCAGTGACAGCCCGGACAGCCCGCGCCGGGCGAGGCACCGCACCGGGTCGACGACGATGGCGTACCACTCGCCGCGCAGCGTCCGCCCGGCGCACCGGGCGGACGCTGCGAGCAGCGGGCGGAGCTCCTCGGTGCGCCGCTCAGCGGTCATGAGGCACGGCAGCCCGTCGCCTTCGGCTCCCCCGTCATCACCATCGCCCCCTTCGCCCCGCCGCGGCGGTCCGGCCGCATGAGGCGTTGTCCCGTTGTGGGCCTTCCGTGACGGTGAGGCCCGTTCGGTGACAGTTCAGCGAGCCGGGAAGCGGTCGTCAAGATCCGCCGCGGACGCGCCGGGCTGTGGGAAGACCCACAGGGCCGCGGCACCGCGAACACGGGCGAGGAAGGCAACCTCCGCGCCCCCGGATCCGTCCTCCGGTACAGGCGTGTCGACCAGCGCGGCGCAGTGCACGGCCCGGAGCGGCCGAGTGGTGAGTGACCGAGCGGTCCGGTTCACGGCCAACGCGCGGATATGACTGTCCAGTTCATGGAACGGGCGCCGTTCCGTTCTTTTTGATCACGAACCCGTGGAACCGCCCGCCCCGTCCGCCCCTTGTCGTCGGAGCGCGAACGCCGAGCGTATTTCTGCTCCAGCAGCTTTCACCCGGTGCAGTAGCTTGCCAACGCCCCCTTGAGAAGGGCCGGCTGACGCAGAGAAACCACCGGAGGATCACCCATGGCCCGAGAGGCGCCGTACCTCGCCGTCGCCGACGTGCTGCGCGCGCGGATTCTCGCGGGAGAGTGGGAGACCGGTGCGCGCCTGCCGTCCCGGGCGCGGCTCGCCGAGGAGTACGGGGTCGGGCGCAACGTCGTGCAGCGGGCCATGGACCGCCTGATCAGCGATGGTCTCGTCGACGGGCGGGCCGGCTCCGGCACCTACGTCCGCGTCCCGCGCGAGCGCCTGCGGCTGGTCCGCTCGCGGCACCGCGACCGCACGTGCGGCCCCTCCCCCTGCTCCCGGACGGGAGAGCGGGGCCGGGCCGACGCCTGGGACGCACACAGCCGGGTACGCGTCCCCGCCCCCGAAGGAATCGCCGAGCGGCTCGGGATCGGCCCCGGAGACCTCTGCGTCACCACGCATTACGAGTTCCTGGCCGAAAGGCAGCCCGTGCAGCTCTCGGAGTCCTGGGAGCCGATGGCCCTCACGGAGGGCACCCCGGTCATGCTGCCCGAGATGGGGCCCCTGGCGGGAAAGGGGGTGGTCGAGCGCATGCGCTCGATCGGCGTGGTCGTCTCGACCGTGGTCGAGGTGCCGCGCCCGGCCCGTGCCACGCAGGCACAGGCGAACCTGCTGGGGATCGGCGTCGGGGATCTCGTGCTCCAGATCGAGCGGACCATCTACGACACCGGCGGACGCCCGGTGGAGACCGCCGACATGGTCGTTCCGGACGTGCGCCGTGAAGTGGTCTACGAGTTCGGAGTCGACCGTCCGTAGCGGCGGAGACGAGCAGAGCGGCTTCCCCCTCCCGAAAGCAGGAGACACCCATGTCGAAATCCTCCCGGCTCGGTCTCCTGGGAGACCGGGACTTCGGGCGCCTGTTCGCCGCCACCGCGCTCGGGCAGCTGGGCGACCGCGTCCTCTTCCTGGCCCTGCCCCTGGTCGCCATCGCGGCGTTGCGTGCCGACGAGTTCCAGGTCGGGCTGCTGGCCGCGACGACCACGGCCGGCTCGCTCCTGGTCGGGCTGCCGGCGGGTGCGTGGGTGGACCGCGTGCGGAAGCGACGGGTGATGATCGGCACCGATCTCCTGCGCGCGCTGGTCCTCCTGACGGTCCCGGTCGCGTGGTGGGCCGGCCTGCTCACCATCGGGTGGCTCTACACGGTCGCCCTGGTGCACGGAGTGCTGACGGTGTTCTTCGACGTCGCCTACGTCAGCCTCCTCCCGCACCTGGTGGGCCGCGGCAGCCTCGTGGAGGGGAACGCGAAGCTCTCGGCGATCCGTTCCGTGACCGGCATCGGCGGACCGACGGTGGCGGGGCCGCTGGTCGGCCTGGTCGGCGCCCCGGCCACGCTCCTGGTGAGTTCGGCGGGGATGGCTCTGTCGGGGCTGCTCGCCCTCACGATCCGCGGACGTGAGCAGACGCCGGAACCGAGTGAACGTCCCCGGCTGGTGCGGGAGATCAGGGAGGGACTGAGGTTCGTCCTCGACCAACCCGCCCTGCGCGCCATCATGCTGGGGGACGCGATCTTCAACCTCTTCCTGGTCGTGTACCAGACCATGCTGCTGGTCTTCCTGGAGCGGGAGGCGGGTCTGCGGCCCTTCGGCATCGGTCTCGTCCTGTCGGGGATGGGGTGCGGCGCCCTGCTCGGCGCACTGACGGCGACCAGGATCTCGAAGCGGGTCGGGCAGGGTCCGGTGATCTGGCTCGCGACGCTGGTCACCTGCCCGGCGACCGTTCTCATGCCGTTGGCGCGGCCGGGGTGGAGCGTGTACGTGGCCGCGATCGGGCTGTCGGCTCTCTCCCTGGGCGGGGTCGTCCGCGTGGTGGCCCAGTCGAGCTTCCAGCAGGCCCTGACACCGGACCGGCTGCTGGGCCGGGTGAGCGCGACCGCTCGCTTCGTGTCCTGGGGCGGCATCCCCGTCGGCGGCCTGCTGGGCGGAGCCGCGGGCTGCGCGTTCGGAGCGAGGGGCACCCTGTGGATCGGTGCGGCCGGTATGACGCTGAGCTTTCTGCCCAACGTCCTGTCGCCGCTGCGTACCGTGCGCGGCTTGACTTCGAGCGCGCTCCAGCCCATAGCGTCGCGGACGTACGGGGCGTAGGGGCCCGCGCCGGGCCTGACGGCACAGGATGCCGGGGGCCGGAATCCGTCGCTAGATGGAGGGGAAGGCCCTCGTGCCGTACGGAACGACGATCGAGTCTGCGGGAAAGGACCCCTCATGCAGAAGCGCAGTCTGCGGGATCTCCAGGTGTCGGCCATCGGCCTCGGATGCATGGGCATGTCCGCCTTCTACGGCTCCGCCGACCGGGACGAGGGCATCGCGACGATCCGGCGGGCCCTCGACCTCGGTGTCACCTTCCTGGACACCGCGCAGGTGTACGGCCCGCTCACCAACGAGTCGCTGGTCGGCGAGGCGATACGGGGACATCGCGACGAGTACGTGATCGCGACGAAGTTCAACTACCGGATGGACGACGCCGTTCCCGGCGACATGAGCACGGTCGGCCGGCAGGACGGTTCCGCCGAGCACGTCCGCAGCTCCGTCCACGGCTCGCTCGAGCGGCTCGGCACCGACCGCATCGACCTGTACTACCAGCACCGGGTCGACCCGGACGTGCCCATCGAGGAGACGGTCGGCGCGCTCGGCGAGCTGGTCGCCGAGGGCAAGGTGCGGCACATCGGGCTGAGCGAGGCGAGCGCGGAGACGATCCGGCGGGCACACGCCGTGCACCCGGTCACCGCCGTCCAGAGCGAGTACTCGCTGTGGACGCGAGACGTCGAGGCCGAGGTGCTGCCCGCCTGCCGGGAGCTGGGCATCGGCTTCGTGCCGTACTCCCCTCTCGGGCGTGGCTTCCTCGCCGGCCGCTTCACCTCGCCGGACGAGCTGGACGAGAACGACTTCCGGCGCAACAACCCGCGGTTCACCGACGCCAACCTGGAGGCCAACCTGCGGCTGGCGGCCAAGGTGAAGGAGATCGCCGCCGAGAAGGACGTGACCCCGGCCCAGCTGGCGATCGCCTGGGTGCTGGCCCAGGGCGAGGACCTGGTGCCGATCCCGGGCACCAAGCGCCGCACCTACCTGGAGCAGAACGCCGGGGCGGTGGGCATCGAGCTGACCGAGGAGGACCTGGCCCGCATCGACGCGGAGCTGCCTTCGGCGGCGGGCGAGCGGTACGACGAGGCGGGGATGCGCACCGTCAACCGCTGAGCCCGGCGCGGGCGGTGCGGCGGCGCGTGTAGGCGACGGTCAGCGCTCCGAGCAGGGGGCCCCACAGGAGGAGGGGCGAGTAGCAGACGTACAGGGACAGGGCCTGCCAGCCGCCCACGCGGGTGGGGAAGTCGGCGGGCAGGCGTTCGCCCGTGATCGTCCGGCCCATGACCTCGGTGAGGAAGGTCACCACCGTCCACAGCAGGGTCAGGGCGGTGGCTCCGAGGGCCGCCGGGACCGCCGCCGCGCTCACCGGGACGCGCCGGCCGCGCAGGTACGGCACCCAGCCCGGGACCACCTCGCCCCAGCGGGCGATCAGGCCGAACGCGGTGAACGCGAGGACCTCGGAGAGGACCGACAGGCAGAGCACGTAAACCCGTTCACCGGCCCCGGTGCCCGGCAGGAAGACGATCGGCAGCCGCCACAGGCTCGACGGCAGCACGCACAGGGGCACGGCGCAGGCGATCAGCCGTGCGCGCCGGGAGACGCCCTCGACGGGTTCGTGCGCCACCCGCCAGGCGGCCCCGAGGCGGCCGGGGCGGGTGGCGGTTCCGGGCGGCAGCGCGTCCATGTGGGGTCCTCGGTCCTGGGGCCCGGCGGGCCCGTCCGGTACCGAAGATCGCAGGGGCCGCCGGTCCGGCGGATCGCCCGGCGCGCCGAACCGGCTCCGCCGCACGGCGGAGGAGCCGGTCGGACCGCGGGAGGAAGCGTCCCGGCGTGAGGCCTCACTCTCCCGGTTCACGGGCCGTGCGGGCCGCCTTCGCCAGGTCCAGGTCCGTGGTCTCGGGGGCCAGGAACTGGGAGACGAGGGCGCCGACGGCCAGGACGGCGGCGCCGACGAGGAGGACGAAGCGAACACCGTAGCGGTCCAGGCCCATCGGGAGCAGGAAGGTGCCGACGGCGGCCCCTACCCGGCTCATCGCGGTGGCGAAGCCGACGCCGGTGGCGCGCAGCGAGGTCGGGAACACCTCCAGCGGGTAGACGGCGGTGAGAGCGCTGGAGGCGGCGTTGAGGAAGATGAAGAACAGGAAGCCGCCGACGATGACCGGTGTCGACGTCGGCCACACCGCGACCAGGGCCAGGCAGGCGGCCGTGATCCAGAACGGTGGGATGAGCAGCCTGCGCCGGCCGATGCGGTCCACCACCAGACAGCCGACGGTGACGCCGGCGACGGCGGTGAAGGAGTAGACGAGCAGCGCGGCGACCGCGTTGTCGCCCATGTCCAGGGCGTCGAAGACCTGGGTCCAGAAGGTGCCGATGGAGAAGTACGGCAGCACCAGCGCGGCCCAGAACACGCTCGCGAAGACCGTGCTGCGCAGGTGCTCGCGGCTGAACAGGGCCAGGAACCCCTGGCGTTCGAGCTGAGCCCTCTCACCGAGTTCGGCGGTGACGTCGATCTCGATGCCGTACCGGTGAATGAGGGCGTCGGCCTCCTCGCGGCGGCCCTTGCTCAGCAGCCAGCGCGCCGACTCGGGGATGCCGCCGCGCAGGGCGACGCACACGACCGCGATGACGGCGCTGCTGGCCAGGGTCCAGCGCCAGCCGCCGTGCACGTCCTGGAAGGCGGCGCCGACGACGGTGGCGAGGGCGTAGCCGACGTACCAGCTGATCTCCAGGCTGGCCAGCAGCCGGCCGCGGCCCTTGCGCGGGGCGTACTCGGACAGCAGCGGGGCGCCGATGGCGTACTCGCCGCCGATGGCGATGCCCATCACCAGGCGGATGAGGAAGAGCTGGAGCCCGTCGGTGACGAAGAACTGCAGGACCGAGCCGATCAGGAAGATCAGCATGTCCACGAGGAAGACCGGGCGCCTGCCGTAGCGGTCGGCGAGCCAGCCGAAGACCGGGCCGCCGACGAAGATGCCGATCAGCGGGGAGGCGCCGACCAGGCCCTCCATCACGGTGGACAGGTGCAGATCGGCGGTGAGGGCGGTCATCGCCATGCCGATGCCGCCGATGATGTAGCCGTCGATGCCCTCGCCGATCTGGGTGGCGAGCTTGAGCTTGGTGTGCAGGCGGCGGCGTTCGCGCAGCAGTTCGGGGGACGAGGAGACCTCGGGTGTATCGAACTGGTGTTCGGTAGCAGGCGTCATTGCCATGATCGGTCCTTGGCGTGAGGAGGGGGCGCGGGAGGGATCAGTCGGTCCTACGTTGTTCGTGGGTTGGACGGGCCGTCGTAAGGTCCTGAGATCCAGAGACGCTGGGTATGGCTTTCAGTCGGTTGCACAAGATGGTTCAGTCCACCTGGCCACCCGGCGTCTCACGACGACTCGGCCGCTGATTAGGAGCTGCGAGCCCCTGCGGGTGCATCGCTGAGTAGGACCACGCTGGCGAGGTCGTCCGGACGAACAGCGCATCTCGAACGACCGGAGGAACAGGTGGCCCTGATCTGGGCGGGGACGGACATCGGCAAGACCCACCACCACTGTGTGGTGCTCGACGCCGACGGCAAACGGCTGCTGTCGCGGCGGGTGCTCAACGATGAACCGGAGCTCCTGGCCCTCTTCGCCGACGTGACGGCCATCGACGAGGACGTGCTCTGGGCGGTCGACGTCGCTGACGGCATGGCAGCCTTGTGGATCAACATCCTTCTCAACCATGGCCAGCAGCTCGTCTGCATACCCGGCCTCGCGGTCAACCGAGCCGCCGCCGGCTACCGAGGCACTGGCAAGACCGATGCCAAGGACGCCACCGTCATCGCCGACCATGCTCGCATGCGCCGGGACCTGACCACGCTGCGGCCCGACGGTGAACACGCCGTTGAACTGCGCGTCCTCACCGGCCGCCGAGCCGACATCAACGCCGATCGTACCCGGCGGATCAACCGGCTGCGCGGCCAACTGACCAGCATCTTCCCCGCCCTGGAACGAGTACTCGATCTGGGCAACGTCGGCCCGCTGCTCCTGCTGACCGGCTACCAGACACCCGCAGCTCTCCGCCGGACCGGCCGCAAACGGCTGGAGACCTGGCTCAGGAACCGCCAGGTCCGCGGGGCTGAGGCCCTGGCCGAAGCCGCTGCCTCGGCAGCAGACCGGCAGCAGACCGCGCTTCCCGGGGAGAAGATCACCGCGCAGGTCATCCACACCCTGGCGAAGGAGGTGATGGGCCTCAACGAGCAGCTCGCCGAGATCGACAAGCTCATTGCGGCCCGGTTTCGCGAGCACGAACTCGCCGAAGTGATCGAGAGCATGCCCAGCATCGGCCCGTTGATGGGCGCCGAGTTCCTCGCCGCGACCGCCGGCGACATGAGCCGCTACGGCTCCGCCGACCGGCTGGCCAGCATGGCCGGCGTCGCTCCGACTCCCCGGGACTCGGGCAGCATCAACGGCAACCTGCACCGGCCACGTCGCTACCACCGCGGCCTCCAACGCGTCTTCTACACCTCTGCGCTGATCAGCATCCGCCACTGCGATGCCTCGCGGCGCTTCTACGAGCGCAAGCGCGCCGAAGGCAAGCGATACATCCAGGCTGTCCTCGCCCTGGCCCGTCGACGCCTGAACGTCCTGTGGGCCCTGATTCGTGACGGTCGGTGCTATCAAGACGGACTCCCGGTCACAACGGCGGCTTGACAACGTCATTAGGAGGTGGGCCAGTCCAGGGCGATGTACTGCGTCTCCAGGAACGCTTCGATGCCCTCGCGGCCGCCTTCCCGGCCGAGGCCGGACTGTTTGACGCCGCCGAAGGGGGCGGCCGGGTCGGACAGCAGGCCCCGGTTGAGGCCGACCATGCCGGCCTCCAGGCGCTCGGCCAGGCGCAGGCCGCGGCCGACATCGCGGGTGTAGACGTAAGCGGCGAGACCGTGGACGGTGGCGTTGCCCCGGGCCACCATCTCGTCCTCGTCGGTGAAGGTGGTGAGCGGGGCGACGGGGCCGAAGACCTCCTCGTGGAACACGTGGGCGTCGTCGGGCACGTCGGTGAGGACCGTCGCGGGGTGGTAGAAGCCGGGGCCCGGGGGGACCGTGCCGCACGCGGCGATCCGGGCGCCGCGGTCCAGGGCGTCGTCCACGAGCCCGCGGATCCGGCCGACCGCGGCGCGGTTGATCAGGGGGCCGAGGGTGACGCCGTCCTCGTGGCCGGGGCCGGTGCGCACGGCGGCCATGGCGGCGCCGAACTTCTCGGTGAACTCGGCGGCGACGGCTTCGTGGACGTAGAACCGGTTGGCGGCGATGCAGACCTCGCCGCCGCCGCGCATCTTGGCGTCCATGGCGCCGCGCACGGCGGCGTCGACGTCGGCGTCCGCGCAGACGACGAAGGGTGCGTTGCCGCCCAGTTCCATGGTCACGTTGACGACGTTCCGGGCGGCCTGCTGCAGCAGCAGCCTGCCGGTGGCGGTGGAGCCGGTGAAGGAGAACTTGCGGACCCGTTCGTCGCCGAGCCACGGGGAGACGACCTGCGGGGCGCGGTCGGTGGGCAGGACGTTCACCACGCCGTCGGGCAGTCCGGCCGCGGTGAGCAGGGCGGCGACCGCGAGCGCGGTGAGCGGGGTCTCGGGTGCCGGCTTGAGCAGGACGGGGCAGCCTGCCGCGAGGGCCGGTGCGATCTTGCGGGTGGCCATGGCGGCCGGGAAGTTCCACGGCGTGACGAACGCGGTGACGCCCACCGGGTGCCGGCGCACGACGTGCCGGAAGCCACCACCGGGCGCGTCGCCGAAGGAGGAGCCGATGCGTACGGCCTCCTCGGCGAACCAGCGGAAGAACTCGGCCGCGTAGCCGACCTCGGCGAGCGCGTCCCGGCGGGCCTTGCCGTTCTCCCGGACGATCAAGTCGGAGAGCGTTTCGCGGTGCTCGGTCATCAGCCGGAAGGTGTCGTGCAGGATCTCCGAACGGCGCCGGGCCGGGGTGGCCCGCCAGCCGTCCGCCGCCGCCCAGGCGGCGGCGAGCGCCGCGCGGGCGTCCTCGGCGCCGGCGTCGGACACCCAGCGCACCGCCTCGCCGGTGGCCGGATCGTAGACCGGGTACGTCCGACCGTCGGCGGCCGGGAGCCAGCGGCCGCCGAGGAACACATCACCGTCGGCGAGCGGTGCCTTGGCGAGGGTGTCGATGCCGGCGAGGTTCATGAGCTGCTCTTTTCCTCCGTCCCGGACGGGGTTCCGTCCGATGCGCGGTGAATTTACGAGCGCGTCACACGGCCGACAAGGCCACTCAGCCTGATCGCAACGGGGGTTGCTGTCAGAGCAACCCTCTGTCTCACCGCGGCGCCCTCCCCGGCGACGGCGCCGGGCGCGGCTCCCAGCCGAGCGACGCGGAGACCCGGGCCGCCGCCCGCGCCGTGGTCCGCCCGGCCTCGTCGAGCCGGTCGCCGAGGCGGGCCTTGGGCGCGGAGATGTTCAGCGCGGCGACGACCCGGCCGCGGAAGTCCCGTACCGGCGCGGACACGCCGACCAGGTCCGCCTCGAACTCCTCGCTGACGCGCGCGTAACCGCGCCGCCTGGCCTCCTGGACCAGCGACCACAGCTCGGGCACCGGCATCTCGCCTCCCGTGCCGAAGCGGACGTACAACTCGTCCGGGGTGGCGTCGGCGAGCAGGACCCGGCCGGCGGACAGCTGCCAGGCGGGCACCCCGCGGCCCTCCCAGCCGTGCACGCGGAAGGAGTGCCCGGAGACCGACAGCAGGGTGAGCACCTCGCGGTCGTGCAGGACGCACAGGTGGCTGGTCTCCTCCAGGTCGGCCGACAGGGCGTGCATGACCGGCTCGGCGACGCGGACCAGCCGGCTCTCGGAGGTGCGGGCGACCAGCGAGAACAACCGCCAGCCCAGCCGGTACTCCAGGGTGTCCGGGTCCCGTTCGACGATTCCCTCGACGGACAGGGCCTTCAGGGCCCGGGAGATCTGGGTCTTCTCGCGGCCGACGAGGTGGGCCAGCCGGACCACGCCGAGGCCTCCGGTGCGCTG
Organism: Streptomyces sp. NPDC051133; assembly: GCF_040682635.1. Classification (NCBI taxonomy): domain Bacteria; kingdom Bacillati; phylum Actinomycetota; class Actinomycetes; order Kitasatosporales; family Streptomycetaceae; genus Streptomyces; species Streptomyces sp. NPDC051133. The sequence goes on along the minus strand of NZ_JBFBBK010000031.1, from coordinate 99,517 downwards.
TGCCTCGTCGGAGGCGAGCGCTTCCAGCAGATCGATGTCCCGGCGCATGCCGTGCCCGCGTGTGGTGGGGGTGTCCGTCACGGCGCCATCCTAGGCACGCCACGACGGAGAGAACCCCCAGGTCAGTGGCTGAGTTGTCCGGAGAGCAACCGCCATTTCGATTCCCGGGACCGCCTTGCCCGCGCCGGATGCCCGACCTAGATTCGCCGCATCGGGCCGCGAGAACCGCCTCGAACGCGCCGCAGGCGAGGTTCGTTCCGCTCCGGCCCGTATCGCATCCTGGTTCGCCCGCCGAACCCCGCCACCTTCGAAGGTCCTGGAGTTCCGATGCCTTCCCCGGATTCTTTCGCCGCGAGCGCGCTGATCGGCGAGTCGTTCGCCGGCGACGGCGTGAACGCCGCGCACACCAACGTCGTGATCGGCCGCAAGGGCGGCCCGGTCGAGACGGCCTGGGCGACCGCGCTGGCCACGCCGAGCGCCGGCCATGTGCCGTTCCTGACGATCGTGCGGCCGTCGGTGCCGGTCAAGCCGGCCACCCTGTTCGTCACCAAGGCAGCCGCCGCGGGCGAGCTGCACGAGCGGGCCACCTGGGGCAGCGCCCAGGCAGGTCTGGCCCAGGGCGTCCTCGACGCGGTCACGGACGGCCTGATCCCGGCCGGGGAGGCCGACGAGCTGCTGATCGTCGCGGCCGTCTGGGTCAACCCCGGCGTCGACGACCTCGACGTCTCCTTCCGCAACCAGCGCGCGGCGGCGCACGGCGCGGTCCGGGCCGCGGTGACGGGCGCACCCTCGGTGGCGGACGTCCTAGACGCGGCGAAGGGCGGCCCGGCGAACCCGTTCTACACGCCGTCCCCGGAGGTGCTCGCCCGGTGAAGATCACCGACATCACGCTCGACCGGCTGCGCCTCGAACTCGACCCGCCGTTCCGGGCGGCCTGGGACCCGGTCCCGCGCCGTCACTTCGACGCCACGATCGTGCGCGTGCACACCGACGAGGGGGTCACCGGCATCGGCTCCGGCGACCTCATGGACGGCTTCGACACCTACAAGCACCTGTTCGTCGGCGAGGACCCCCTCGACATCACCCGGCATGTGCGGGCCATCGAGACGGCCAGCTTTCACGGCGCCCCCTACTGGCCGCTGGAGGCCGCGCTGTGGGACGTCATCGGCAAGGTGCACGGCCGGCCGGTGTCCGAACTCTTCGGCAACGCGACGAAGAGGCTGCCCGCGTACGCCTCGAGCGGTGAGCTGAAGTCCCCCGGGGAGCGGGTCGCGATCGCGTTGAAGGTGCGCGAGGCCGGTTTCCGGGCGATGAAGATCCGCATCGACCGCGATCGCGTCGACGAAGGCATCGCGGCGGTTCGGGCCGTACGCGAGGAGCTGGGCGACGACTTCGACATCATGGTCGACCTCAACCAGTCCTGGCGGATGGCGGGCGACACCGCGAACACCTCCGATCTCACCAAGACCCGCAAAATTGTCGCGCTCCTCGCCGAATCGGACGTGTTCTGGGTCGAGGAGCCGCTGCCGTACGCCGACCTGGACGGCTTCAAGCGGTTGCGCGCCGAGAACCCGAGGGTGCGCATCGCGGCCGGCGAGATGCACCACTCGGTCCCCGAGCTGCTGCGCTACCTGGAGCAGGACGCGCTCGACGTCTACCAGATGGACGTCGTCCTCGCGATCGGCATGCACCGCGCCCGCACGCTCGCCGAGCTGGCACAGCTGAAGCACCGTCAGTTCACCCCGCACAGCTGGACCAACGGCGTCGGCGTCCTCGCCAACCTGCACGTGGCGGCGGGCGTCGGCGGCGGACCGTACTTCGAGTACCCCTACGACCCGCCCGGCTGGACCCCTGAACGCCGCGACTTCATGCTCGCCGAGCCGGTGCGCGTGGCCGCCGACGGCTGCCTGGAGGTGCCGGACAGGCCGGGACTGGGCGTCGAGCTGGATGAGGACGCGATCGACCGCTGGAGGGTGAAGTGACGCACGTTTTCCAGGAGTTGCTGGACCGCTCGTACGACGAGTGGCGGGCGGCGGCCGAAAAGCTCTCCGTCGACGCCCGTCTCTACATCGACGGCGCGTTCAGGCGGGCCACCTCCGGCGACTCCTTCCCGAGCGTCTCGCCGCGTGACGGCACGGTGCTGGCCGAGGTGCAGGCCGCGTCGGCGCAGGACGTCGACCGTGCCGTACGGTCCGCCCGGGCCGCCTTCGAGGACGGCCGCTGGCGTGACCTCGCACCCAAGGTGCGCAAGCGCATCCTGCTGCGCTGGGCGGAGCTGATCGAGGCGGACGCCGAGGAGCTGGCGCTGCTGGACACGCTGGAGATGGGCAAACCCATCACGGAGTCGCTGCGCGTGGACGTGGCCAAGGCGGCGGAGACGATCGCCTGGTACGCCGAGACGATCGACAAGACGTACGCCGAGGTGGCGCCGACGCCCGGTGACGCGCTCGCCCTGATCACGCGGGAGCCGCTCGGGGTCGTCGGTGCGGTGGTGCCGTGGAACTACGCTCTGCTTATCGCCAGTTGGAAGCTCGGACCGGCGCTCGCCACCGGCAACAGCGTGGTACTCAAGCCCGCCGAGCAGACCTCGCTCGCGACGCTGCGGCTGGCCGCGCTCGCCACCGAGGCCGGGCTGCCGGACGGGGTGCTGAACGTGGTCCCGGGCCGGGGCGAGGTCGCCGGCCAGGCACTCGGCCGGCACCCGGACGTCGACAAGATCGCGTTCACCGGCTCGGCCGAGGTCGCCCGGCTCTTCCAGGTCTACGCGGGCGAGTCCAACGGCAAGCAGGTCGCCGTGGAGGCGGGCGGCAAGTCGCCCCAACTCGTCCTGGCCGATGCCGACATCGAGTCCGCCGCCTCCGCCGTGGCCTGGGGAATCTTCTACAACGCGGGACAGACCTGCAATGCGGGCTCGCGGGTCGTCGTGCACGCGTCGGTGAAGGACCGGCTCCTGGACGCCGTGCGCCGGATCACCGCCGACACCTTCCGCGTCGGTGACCCGCTCGACCCGGCCACGGTGATGGGCCCGATCGTGGACGAGGCCCAACTCACCAAGATCCTCGGCTACATCGAGCGCGGCACGCGGGACGGCGCCACCGTCCTGTTCGGCGGCGACCGGATCCTCATCGGGAGCGGCGGCAGCTATCTCGAACCGACCGTGCTCGACGGGGTGGACAACACCTCCGTCGTCGGCCAGGAGGAGATCTTCGGGCCCGTGCTCGCCGTCGTGACGTACGACGGCGACGTGGACGAGGCCGTACGGCTCGCGAACCAGAGCGACTTCGGGCTCGTCGCCTCCGTGTGGACCCGGGACGTGGCCGTGGCCCACCGCACCGCCCGCCGGCTGCGGGCCGGCACCGTGTGGATCAACACCTTCGACGCCAGCGACGTCATCACGCCCTTCGGCGGCTTCAAGGCGACCGGCGCGGGCCGCGACAAGTCGCTGCACGCGCTGGACGCGTACACCGCACTGAAGACCACATGGGTCGACCTCGCCTGAGCGGGCGAGCCTTCCTTCCCCTACGACGAGCAGCGAGGACCCTTGATGAGGATCGGTTTCATCGGCCTGGGCAACATGGGGCGGCACATGGCCCGCCATCTGCTCCGGGCCGGACACCTGGTCACCGTGCACGACACCCGGCCCGACGCGGCCGCCGAGCATCTCGCGCTCGGCGCCCGCTGGGCGGACTCCCCCGCCGAATGCGCCCGCGAGGCCGAGTTCCTGATCACCATGCTGCCCGATCCGCGCAGCGTGGAGGCGGTGCTGCTGCGCGGCGGGGCCGCCGAGGCGCTGCCCGCGGGCGCCCTGTGGATCGACATGTCGACGTCGACGCCGGCCGTGGCCGAGCGGGTCGCCACGGAGGTGCTGGACGCAAGGGGCGTACACCGGCTGGACGCGCCGGTCAGCGGGATGGCGCGGGGCGCCGAGGCGGGCACCCTGCAGATCTTCGCGGGTGGTTCGGACGCCGACTTCCGCCGGGCGCTGCCTGTCCTCGAGACGCTGGGCGCGCCCGAGCGCATCCTGCACGTCGGCCCGCTGGGCGCCGGTTACACCGTCAAGCTCATGATCAACCTGCTGTGGTTCAGCCACCTGGTCGCCACCAGCGAGGTGCTGGCCATGGGCGTGAAGGCGGGCGTCGACCTCGCCGTGCTGCGTGCCTCCCTGCTCGCGTCCCCCGCGGCGTCGAACTTCCTGGAGCGGGACCTGATGTGCGTGCTCGCCGACGGTGACTACGACGACTCCTTCGCCATGGCCCTGGCCTGCAAGGACCTGGGGCTCGCCGTCGACCTCGGCCGTGACCTGGGCGTCTCCACCGAGCTGTCGGCGCTGGTCGAGCAGATCTACCGCCGGTCCAAGGCGCAACACGGCGCCCTCGCGGGAGAGATGAGTCCGGTACGCCTCTACGAATCCCTGGCCGGCCAGGAGTTCCGGCTGCCACGGCCGGTGGTCGCGCTCGACACCACGGCCGTCACGGTCTGAACCACGCACCTGCGTCAGGAGCCGCACACCATGACCGACAGCCTCGCACCCGTGAGCCTCGACACCGTCCTGCGGGTCGAGTTCGGCCCCGGCCGCATCGATCTGCTCCCCGGCCTGATCGCGGACACGGGTCACTCCCGCGCGTTCGTCGTCACCGACCGGGGGCTGCGCGCGGCCGGAGTCGCCGAGCGCGTCCTGAAGATCCTCGGCGCGGCGGGCGTGGAGCACACCGTGTACGACGAGGTGGCGCCCAACCCGTCCACCGGGAACGTCGACGCGGGCGCCGCCCGGGGCCGCGCCTTCGGCCCGGCCGCCGTCGTCGCGCTCGGCGGCGGCTCGGTGCTGGACGCCGCCAAGGGAATCTCCCTGCTGGCCGGCAACCCGGACGCGGTCGCCGCCGACGCCGACCGGCTCTGGGAGGCGGCCGACGGACTCCCGCTCATCGCCGTGCCGACGACCTCCGGGACCGGAGCGGAGACCAACGGCTTCGGCGTCATCGAGGACACGGCGGCCTGCCGCAAGCTGTACCTCGGCCACCCGTCCGTGAAGCCCCGCGCCGCCCTGCTCGACCCCGAGCTGACCCTCGGCCTGCCCCCGGCGGCGACCGCGGCGACCGGCATCGACGCCCTGGTGCACGGCATCGAGTCCCTGGCCTCGCGCGGCGCGAACGCCTTCTCCGTGGCGTACGCCACCCAGGCCGTCGGCATGATCAGCCGCGCCCTGCCGGTCGCGCACCGGGACGGGACGGACCTCGACGCGCGGGCCGAGCTGATGCTGGGAGCGCACCTGGCCGGCCAGGCCCTGACCCTCTCCGGGCTCGGCCTCGTCCACGGCATCGGCCACGCGCTCACCGCGCACACCGGCACCCCGCACGGCGTGGCCCTCGCCGCGGTCCTGGAGGACGTCATGGAGTTCAGCGCTCCCGCGGCACAGGGGGCGTACGAGCGGGCGGCGCGGGCGATGTGCGTGGCCGCGCCGGCCGGCGGGGACTGGGCGGGGGCCGCCGTGGCGGCGGTACGAGAACTCGCCGGGGCGCTCGACATCAAGCGGCCCCTGCGGGACCTGGGCGCGACGCGCACCCTGCTCCCCGCCGTCGCGGCGGGCGCGGTCGCCGACGCGGTGACGAAGAACGCACCCCGGCTACCGCGGGAGGACGAGGTGCTGGAGCTCCTGACACGGGTGTACTAGCCACACCCCGGGGGGAGAGACCGACGACGCGCCTGGCCGGCGCCTGTCCGGCCGGGGTGCCTGGCGGGGGCCGTCCGACCGACGTGCCTCGCCGGGGGCCGTCCGGCTGGGGCGCCTGGCGGGAGCAGAGACCGGTCGACGAGCCTCGCCAGAGCCGCCCGACCGGCGCACCTCGCCAGCGGCCGCCGGTGCGGGGGAAGCGGCGGCCGATCGCCCCGGGGCGGGACCGGGGCACGGGTGTCGTCGGCCGTGTGTGCTCGGCGTGACGTATGGCACGGCTTCTGCTCCGTCGCCGTCACCGGATGCCGCCCTCCGCGCAGCCGGTGACGGTGCTGGGCGAACGGCTCTCGGCGAACGGGATTTCGGGGGCTGTGAGCAAGCACACTCAGGGTCCAACGGGTCGGCGCAGCGGTTGAGTTGGAGGGGATGCGACCCGGCAGCCGCGCCCGGGGACGACGCTTCGCCGGGCCCGTCTGCCACTCTGGTCGCAAGCCCAGACCAGGCGGCCCGGCCGAGCAGCGCAGCCGGACCGACGGGATCCGCCGGTCTCTCCCGAGCCCCCTGGTGTTCTCCGCGTGTCCTCTGCTTCTGCCCTGCCCACGTCCGCGCCCGCCACCCCTGCCTCGCGTTCGCCGTGGCGGTCCCTGCGCCACCGCGGTATGCGCTGGTGGTCGGCCGCGAACCTGGTCTCCAACGCCGGCACCTGGATGCAGCTCACGGTGCAGAACCTGCTCGTGCTGCAGATCACGGGCTCGGCGGCGGCGACCGGCCTGTCCATGTCCGTGCAGGCGGCGCCCGCGCTGTTCGTGAGCCTGCTGGGCGGCGCTGCCGTGGACCGCTGGCCCAGGAAGCTGACGGTCGCGGTGAGCCAGGCCCTGCTCGGCGCGGTCGCCTTCACCACGGCCCTGCTGGTGGCGCTGGACCGCATCGACATGACGAGCCTGCTGGTGCTGGCCGCCGTGACCGGCATCATCGCCACCGTCGACGGGCCGGCGTGCGCACTGCTCGGCAACGATCTCGTGCCCGTGGAGGACGTGCCGTCCGCGATCGGCGTGGGCGCGCTGGTGCACAGCGCCGGCCGGCTGGCCGGCACCGCCCTGGCCGGCGTGGCCGTGGGTTTCCTCGGCACCGCGTCCGCCTACGCCGCCAACGGCCTGTCGTTCCTGTTCGTGGCGTCGGTCGTGCCGTTCCTGCGGCCGGTCCAGGGGGCCGCCGCGCGGCCGGCGGCGAGCGAGCCGGCCGCCCCGGCGCCCACGGAGATGACCGTGCGGGAGGGACTGCGCTTCTTCGTCCGCCGCCCGCGCCTGGTGGCGCTCGCGGGCATCACCGGCATCAGCTCCGTCTTCGGCCGCAACTACGGCCTCACCCTGGCCGTCCTCGTCACCGGGCCGCTCGCGGGCGGGGCGGGGGCGTTCGGCACCGTCTCCACCGTCCTCGCCGTCGGCGGCATCCTGGGCGCGGTCCTCGGGGCCCGGCTGCGCAAGCCGTCCGTGCGGACCGTGGGACTGCTCGCGGCGGGCGGCGCGCTGCTCCAGGCGGTGGCGGGGCTGTCCCCGTCGATCGCGGTGCTGCTGGTGCTGGTGCTGCCGATGGCCATGGTGGAGTCCGTCTCCGACACCGCCGGTACGGCCGTGCTGCAGACCGACCCGCCCCCGCATCTGCGCGGCCGGGTGCTCGGTGTGTGGAGCAGCGTCGGCACGGTGTGGAGCCTCGGCGGGCCGCCGCTGCTGGGCCTGCTCATGCAGTGGGCCGGGGCACGCGGTGCCCTGGTCGCCGGCGGTCTGCTGATCGCCGGGTCGATCGGCGCGGGCCTGCTGGTGCGCCGACGCGGTCTGCCGACGCGGGTGTCCGTGACCCCGAAGGACGGCGACCTCACCGGCCGGGAGGCCCTGGGCACGGCGGCCTGACGGACCTGGACCGCGGCGCGCCTTCCGGGACACCGGCGGTTCGAACGGACGCGGCGCAGACCTGCCCGGCAAGCTCGGGCCGGCGCCTACGGCGTGTGGTCCGGCAGGTTGTACACGTGGAACGCCTGGCCGATGACCGGCTGGGCGACGTTGCGGACGCGGACCCCTCCGCTGGTCATGCCGTGCTCGGTGCCCGCGTGGGCGTGGCCGTGCACGGCGAGGTCGGCGCCGCCGGTGTCGATCGCCTCGGCGAGCAGGTAGCTGCCGAGGAACGGGTAGATCTCCGGCGGCTCCCCGGCCAGCGTGTCCGGCACCGGCGAGAAGTGGGTCAGCGCGATCCGCACGTCACAGTTCCACTCGTCCAGTTCCTTCAGCGCGTCATGGAGACCGTCGGCGCACCGGCGGGTGTAGCGGACGAACTCCTTCATCAGCGGTTCGCCGAACTCCCCGGCGCAGCGTCCGACGAAGCCGCCGCCGAAGCCCTTGGCCCCGGCCACGCCGATGGTGGAGCCGTCCGAGGTGACGACGGCGGCCTGCCCCTCCAGGACGTGCGCGCCCGCGTCCCGGAGGATCGCGGTGACCTCCTCGGGCCGCTCGTCGTGGTGGTCGTGGTTGCCCAGGACGGCGACGACCGGGACACCGAGGTCCTTGATCTCCCGGGCGACGATCGTGGCCTCCTCCGGTGTGCCGTGCCGGGTGAGGTCGCCGGCGAGCAGCAGGACGTCGGCGCAGTCGGGCAGCGTCTCGAAGGAGGGGCGCAGGGTGCCCTGGCTCTCGGGGCCCATGTGGATGTCCCCGACGGCCGCGACGCGGATCATGTCAGGTCCTCCCCGTGGTCGGGCGAGGAGGTCCCGGGGACCATCAGGTCGCAGTGGACCGGATGTCCCTCCAGGGCCTCGCGGGCCAGGTCGAGGATCTCGTCCCGGCACTGGGTGGACGGCACCGTGCCGGTGAGCAGGACGGAGTCGCCGCGCAGCTCCAGCCGTACGCCGAGTTCCCCGAGGGGGCCGGCGGCCAGCCGGTCGGCCAGGTGGGCGACGCGGTAGTCCAGGTTCTCCGTCGCGGGCGGCGGCAGGCTTGCGTCGGTCATGGCTGCCCTTCCTGGGGGTCGATCACGTTCAGCCGTTCGAGGAGGAAGAGGAAGGCGGCCGGCATGGGCTGGTCGCCGCAGCCGGCCCGCACCTCGTCCCAGTCGACCTTCTCGCGTACCGCGCGGGCCACCGGCAGGACCGCTCCGAAGTCGCAGTAGTGCTCCGAGAAGGCGCTGAGCAGGCTGCGGATCAGGTCGGTCGGGGCGAGCACGGGCATGAGCACCGAGTCGACCGGCAGCACGTGGGCCCGGTCGAGCAGGTCCTTGCCGACGGGCTGGTGCGCGAGCGCGAAGATGATGTCGACGTTCTGCCCGTGGCAGGTGGTCTTCAGCAGCCAGTCCTCGGGCGGGGTCCGCACGGGCAGACCGGCCTCGGTCAGCGTGGCGGCCACCGCCTCCGCGTCGTCGGGCAGGACGCAGAAGTCGGCGTCGTGCTGCAGGTAGCGGCTGCCGCCGTGGGCGTAGACGGCCACGCTTCCGGCGAGCGCGAAGGAGTGGCCGGCGCGTTTGAGGAGTGCGCCGATCTGCTTGGCCGCCTCCAGGATCGCCTGGCTGCGATCGTGCGGCAGATCCGGCTCCGGTACGGGCGCTCCCGGCCGGCCCTGTCCGTTCGTCGCGACGCGGAGCTCGGTGACGTCGGGCCGCCGGGCGGGCGCGGTGTCCTCCCCTTTGTGCGTCATGACCTCTCCATTCACGGCACCGTGCACCCCCGGACGACCGGAGCGGCCCCGGGGGAGGTACGGGTACCCGGCGCGCCCGCACCGACACGACGCGCCGCCCGGCGGATGGGCGTGCTGCGGCCTGGACTCAGTCCTCCACGACCAGCGCCGGGGTGCCCGCGGTGAGGGTCTCGCCGCGGAAGAACGCGGGGCTGCGGCGCCGCATCAGCAGCATGATCAGCACGCCGACGAGCAGCAGTCCGACCCCGATGACGAAGACGGAGCCGACGCCGAGGACGGCGGAGCCGCTGCCGTAGGCCGGGTTCCACATGTCGTAGAGGGTCTTGCCGAACACGGCGGTGAGCAGCAGGCCGCCGAGGACCGGGAAGAGGCCCTTGAATACGGCGTCGCGCGGGGAGCGGGTGAGGTCGCGGCGGAAGTACCAGGCGCAGGAGAACGCGGTGAGCGCGTAGTAGAAGCAGATCATCAGGCCGAGGGCGTAGATGGTGTCGACGAGGACGTGCTCGCTGAGCAGGGACATGACGGCGTAGAAGACGCCGGTGGCGACGCCCGCGGTGACGGTGGCCCGGCCCGGGGTACGGAAGCGCTCGTGGACGCGGGCGTAGGAGGCGGGCAGGGCCTCGTACGTGGACATGGCGAGGACCGTACGGGCGACCGGGATGAACGTGGTCTGCAGGCTGGCGGCGGCCGAGGCGAGGACGGCGACGAAGAGCAGGATGCCGAGGGCGTGGCCCATCACGGGGCCGGCGAGGGCGGCGAAGACGTTGTCGGAGGTGTCCGGGTCGGCGAGGCCCAGGCCGTGGGTGCCGGAGCCGACGGCCATCTGGGCGGCCACGGCGGTGGTGAGGTAGGAGCCGACGAGCACGACCATGGCGATGAGCGCGGCCCGGCCGGGTGTCTTCTCGCTGCCGACGGTCTCCTCGTTGGCCGTCAGACAGGTGTCCCAGCCCCAGTACATGAAGATCGACAGGGAGAGTCCGGCGCTGAAGGAGGCGAAGGACCTCACCGCGAAGGGGTTCAGCCAGGACCAGGAGAAGTCGGCGTGGCCGGGGAAGGCGCCGGTGCGGGCCTTGTGCAGGGCCAGGGCGACGAAGAGGGCGAGCACCACGAGCTGGAGTCCCACCAGCGCGTACTGCACGCCCTTCGTCGTCGTCATGCCGCGGTAGCTGATCGCGGTGGCGGCCGCGATCAGCGCCAGACAGGTCAGGATGTGGACCGCCTTGTCGCCGTCGAGGTCCCGGATCGCGCCGCTGCCGGTGATCTCGCCGGCCAGCAGCCAGAAGTAGGACGTGGCGACGCCGGCGAGGTTGGACAGCACGATCACGGTGGCGATGACCAGGCCCCAGCCGCACATCCAGCCGACGTGCGGGCCGAACGCCTTGACGGTCCAGGTGAAGGACGTCCCGCAGTCGGGGACGGCCTTGTTCAGCTCCCGGTAGGCGAAGGCGACCAGCAGCATCGGCAGGAACCCGGCGAGGAACACCGCCGGCATGTGGAGGCCGACCTCACCCGCGGTGGAGCCGAGCGTGGAGGTCAGGCAGTAGACGGGGGCCACCGTGGAGACGCCGATGACCGCGCTGCCGAGGAGCCCGATGGAATTGCCGCCGAGGCCCTTGCCCCGTACTCCGTCACCGGATGCCGTGTCGTCGGCCCGCGGCCGCATCGCCGTCTGTGTCATGACACAGGACGTTAAATGCTGCGATATCGGTTGAACGTTGCACACAGCACCTATAGAGCTGCCTTCGTTTCTTAGGCCCTGAGGACGTCATACCTAGCAATGAAGGCGCGACGAAGCTATCCGATCATTTGAATGAAGGCAAAATGATCAGCATCCGATATTCGAGAACCGAAGGCACGTCCGGAATGCCCGATTCCCTTTCTTCCCGTGTGACGTGCGTCGCGCCCGCCCCGGGAGCACGCTGGTAGGCATGAGTCCCCTGCTCAGGGCCACGGGCGCGCGACAGCCCTGGCAGTCCGCGCACGCGCTGCTGCTGCTCCCGGTCATGCTCATCGTGGTGATCACGGTGGTGGACATGCAGGCGCCGTACAACGTCCATCTCGGGCCGGCCCTGGTGATCGCGCCCGCGCTCACGCCGTCCTTCGCGGGACCCCGGACCACGGCGTTCGTCGGGGCGCTCGCCATCGCCGCGCAGGTCCTCATCGGCGTCACCCACGGCGGGCTGGGCACCCTGAACCACATCGTGCAGATCATCACCCTCGCGGTGCTGTCGGTGCTCGTCGTCCTCTACAGCGCGCTGCGCGAGCGCCGGCAGGCGCAGCTGGCCCAGGTCCGCTCGGTCGCCGAGGCGGCGCAGCACGTGCTGATGTGGCCGCTGCCCGAGTTCATCGGTCCGCTGCGCATCGCCTCGCTCTACCTGGCCGCCGAGGACGAGGCACAGATCGGCGGCGACCTGTACGCGGCGACCCGGTGCGAGAACGGCGTCCGCGTGCTCATCGGCGACGTGCGCGGCAAGGGCCTGTCCGCCATCGGCGAGGCGGCCCTGCTGCTCGGGGGCTTCCGGGAGAGCGCGCACCGGCGCATCCCGCTGCCGGACCTGGCCGTCACGCTGGAGCAGAGCGTCACCCGGTACGCGGCCGAACTGGAACCTCCGGAGGAGGCGGGCGAGCGGTTCGCCACGGCCCTGCTGATGGAGATCCCGGACCGCGAGTCGGTGACCCGGATGACCAGCTGCGGGCATCCACCGCCGCTGCTGCTCAGCCCCGGCCACGCCGTGTCGGTCCCGAGCCTGCATCCGTCACCCCCGCTCGGGGTGCACGCGGACTCCGAGCACACGCTGGACGTCGTCTCGTTCGAGCCCGGTGACACGCTGCTGCTGTACACCGACGGGGTGGTGGAGGCCCGGGACGCCCGCGGCCGGTTCTATCCGCTCGCCGAGCGGGTGGCGCGCTGGACCGACGAGAGCCCCGAGGCGCTGATGCACCATGTGCGGCGCGATCTGCTCGCCCACGTCGGCGGCCGGCTCGACGACGACGCCGCGCTGATCGCGGTGCACCGCACGGCCGTCGACCGCCACCGTCACCACCACGGCCGCGACGCCCTGCGGCAGGGTTCCGGCCGGTCCTGACCGCGCGCCGCACCCGAGTTCACCTTCCCTTGCGCCTGAGTTCGGCCCGGCAGGTGGCCGGCCCGGCGGGACCGTTGCGAGAATCTGCGCGGCCCCGACCGGAAGGTTCCCGATGTCCTTGCGATCCTTACGACACCTGCTCGCCGGCCTGGTCCTGGTGCCGGCGCTCGCGTTCCCGGCCGCGGCGCGGGCGGCCACGGACCACCCGCCGGGCCCCGCGCAGCACCACCGGGCCCGCTTCGACCTCCAGGCGCACCGCGGCGGTCTCGGCATGACCACCGAGGAGTCGCCGGCGGGCTTCGGCAAGGCCATGCGGCTCGGGGTGTCCACACTGGAGCTGGACACACAGATCACCAAGGACCTGAAGGTCGTCGTCAACCACGACCGGCAGATCAGCGGCGTCAAGTGCCAAGACACCGCACCGGCCACCCCGGGCGACCCGATGTACCCGTACGTCGGCAAGTACATCAAGGACCTGACGCTGGCCCAGATCAAGACGTTGGACTGCGGGTACCGGCAACTGCCCGGCTTCCCCGAGCAGGAGGTCGTCAAGGGCTTCCGCATGGCGCAGCTGAAGGACGTCCTGAACCTGGTGAAGAGCTACCACGCCTGGGGTGTGAACCTGAACATCGAGACCAAGGTGGAGGCGGGCTCGCCCGAACAGACCGCGCCCCGCGAGGTGTTCGTGCGCCGGGTGTACGAGGAGATCCACCGCTCCGGCATCGAACGGCAGGTCACCATCGAGTCCTTCGACTGGGGCGCGCTGAAGGTGATGCACCGTCTCGCGCCCGCGTGGCCGCTGGTGGCGCTGACGAACTACGACTTCCTGGAGGTCGGCCGGCCCGGCGCGTCACCGTGGCTGGGCGGGATCGACGCGGACGACTACGGCGGGGACTTCGTCAGGGCCGCCGCGACCCTGCCCGGCGTCACGACCCTCTCCCCCAACTACGGCTTCCCGCAGACCGGGAAGGTCGGCGACCCCGGATTCCGCTTCTACTCCGACGCGGCGATGGTCGCCGAGGCGCACGCGCGCGGACTGAGGGTGGTGCCCTGGACGTGTGACGACCCGGCGACCGTGGAGGCACTCATGGACCTGGGCGTCGACGGCGTCATCACGGACTATCCGAATCACGTGCGGCGGCTCATGGCCGACCGGGGGCTGCCGCTGCCCCGGCCGTACGTGCCGCGCGGTCTGGGCTGACCGGCGCGGCGGACGCGGGCCCCGCCCCGAGTGGGGCGGGGCGGGGCCGCACGCCCCGTCAGCGCACCGGCTTGAGGTCGGTGATCTTCAGGGTCTTCAGGTCGGACTGGACGTCGATCCGGCTGACCTCAGGGTGCTTGCCGCCGCTCCAGGTGAGGGTGACCCTGCTGGTGGCGTGGCCCGCGCCGGAGCCGGTGTAGGCCACGCTCCACTTCACCGGCACGTTCTGCGCGAAGAGGATGCCGTCGGCGTGCTCCTTCTTCTCGAAGGCGGCGACCTTCTTCTGGGCCGCGGCGGAGAGGTAGAAGGCACGAAGCGCCTTGGCCGCGTCACCCGCGGACTTGTCGTCGGTGGCCCAGACGGCGTCGACGTAGGCGCCGTAGAAGTCGGCCACGTGCTGGGTGACGTTGCGCGGGTCGCCCTGGGCGACGGCGGCGGTGCGCGGGGTGTGGCTCGCGGCGGTGCCGGCGAGGGCGGGCGTCACGGCGGCCAGGGTGAGGCCGCCGGTGAGGGCCAGCGCGGTGATCAGGGTCTTGCGGGTGCGGACGGACATAGTTCTGATTCCCCCGGATTGTTCGCGACCGGGCTCATCCCGGCCTTCGGCGGACCTTAAGACCGCGTTTCCGCGAGCCCGGTTCCGCTCCCCGGCGGTGAATCTGCGGCACGCGGCACCTCCGCAATGGTTGCGTCGGATTCCGGACCCGCAGCGCGCTCATCCGGCCAATTCACCGGTTCCGTCGCTCCGGGGCCGGGGTCCCGGACACGCGCCGGACCCCGGTCCGCGGGGCGGTCAGGGCTTGCGGGCGACCGCACCGTACATCGCGATGTCCTCGTCGCGAATGCCCTTCTCGCCGGTGCCGTCGGGGTGCCACTTGTGCACCTGGACGATGCCCGGCCCGACCAGTTCGAGGCCCTCGAAGAACTCGTGGGCCTCGCCCAGGGTGCGCAGCCGCATCGGCATGTCGCGGGCCGCGTACTCGCGGGCCACACGGCCCACTTCCTCGGGCGCGAACTCGGCGGTGCCGATGGACATGGCCAGGTGGCTGCCCGAGGGCAGCGGCTCCAGCAGCCGGCGTACGACGCCGACCGCGTCGTCCTCGTCGAGCATGAAGTGGACGATGGCGATCACCGTGAGCGCGACCGGTCTGCCCAGATCCAGCGTCTCGCGCAGCTCTGGGGCGTGCAGGATGGCCGCCGGGTCGCGGAAGTCGGCCTCGATGTAGGAGGTGCGGCCCTCGGGCGCGCTGGCGAGCAGGCCCTGGGAGAGGGTGAGCACGATCGGGTCGTTGTCGACGTACACCACCCGGGACCCGGGGGCCACGGCCTGGGCGATCTCGTGCAGGTTGGGCGAGGTCGGGATGCCGGTGCCGATGTCGAGGAACTGGCGCATGCCCGCCTCCTCGGCGAGCCAGCGCACCGCCCGGTTCATCCAGTCGCGGTTGGCGCGCATGTGCACCGGGAGCGCGGGCCACTCCCGGGACATGGCGTCGCCCGCCTCCTTGTCCGCGGGGTAGTAGTCCTTGCCGCCGAGTATGTAGTCGTAGATACGGGCCGAGTGGGCGTTCTCCGTGTCGATCCGGTCGGCCGGCCATCCGTTGTCGGGCAACGCCGTGTCTCCCCTTCAGGTCGCATTCGGGTCCGACTTCGGGTCGGATTTCGGGTCGGGTTCAGGGTCGGGTGCGGTCGGGGCCCGGCGCGAGCGGGGCGCGGCGGGCGCACCTCACAGTTCCTTGCGGATCGCGCCGAGCAGGGTCTCGGTCTTCCGGGCGGCCGCGGCCTGTGCGCCCAGCCGGTCCAGGGCCTCGCGGTACACCACGACGTCGTCGCCCTTGTCCAGGTACACGGCGCCGACCAGGCCGCTGAGGTACACGATGTCGGGCAGTTCGGGGGCCCGGAACCGGAAGAGGTGGAACGCCCCCGCCCGCATCGCCGGGTGCGGGCCGTTGGCGAACGGCATGATCTGCACGGTGATGTGGGGCAGCCGGCCGAGTTCCACGAGGCGGTCGATCTGCGCGCGCATCACCCCGGGGCCGCCCACCGGCCGGCGCAGCACCGTCTCGTCCATCACCACCCACAGCCGCGGCGGCCTCTCCCGGCCCAGCAGTTCCTGCCGGCGCACGCGCAGGGCGACCCGGCGTTCGGTGGCGCCGGCGCGGGCGTGCGGATCGGTGGCGTCCAGCAGGGCGCGCGCGTAGTCCTCGGTCTGCAGCAGGCCGTGCACGAACTGGCTCTCGTACGCGCGGATCTGCGACGCCGCCTGTTCCAGGCTGAGATAGGCGGCGAACCAGTCGGGCATCACATCGCGGTAGGTGTGCCACCAGCCGCGCTTGTTGGCCTCGCGCACCGACTGCACGAAGGTGTCGATCTCCTCCCGGTCGGTGACGCCGTAGACCTGGAGCAGTTTCTCGGCGTCCGCGAGCCGCAGCCGGGCGACCTTGGCGGCCTCCATGCGGCGGATCGTGGAGTGGCTGACCCCGATGGCCGCGCCCGCCTCGGCGTAGCTGAGACCGGCCCTGCCGCGCAGTTCCTCCAGCTGCCGGCCGAGGATCATCCGCAGCACGGAGGGGGCGCCGCCCCAGTCGGTCTCCGCGGTCATGCCCCACCCCCTCGCCAGGTCTCAGGGACACCGTCGCACACGATCGCTTCGCCCGGCCCATTCGATCACGTTCGACCGGAAGCCGCATGCACGCGGTCACTTGCAAATTTCAACTTGCTGGTTGCGGGTGGTTGTCGGCTGATGCCACAGTGGACTCACTGCTCCGGCCGACCCAAGGAGCAGGCGGCGCGGCCGGGTTGGGGAGATCGGGCCGCATCACGGCCCCCGGGGGAGGCGTGTCGTCTGCTGCGCGAGCGGCCGGCCGACCCGACGGCGACACCCCCCACCCGAGGCCGGACGAAAGGCGTACGGCGATGGCTCCGCCCTCCCTCCCCCGACCGCTCCCCCGCCCGCCCGAGGACCGCAGACCGGATCGCCCGCCGCCGGAACACGGCGGGGTGCGCCTGCCCGCGGTGGCGCGCCCGCACCGGGTCCCGGACGAGGGCGAACCCTCCCGCCGGGCCGCGCAGGACAGCCGGTTCGAACGTCCGGCCGCGGACGGCGGTGGCCGTACCTCCACGGCCGCGACCGGCACCGACCGCCCGCGCCCCGCCCCGCACCCCGTCCCGCAACTCGCCCCGCGCGCCGTCCCGGACGCCGTCGCGCAGGCCGGGCAGCCGCACCGGCCGGCCGATCGGGCGGGCGCCTTCGGACCACCCTCGGGCGAGCGACTCGGCCGGCTCCCGGGGCCCGGCGGCGCCGACCGGATCGCCTCCGGGGTCCCGCTCCCCGGCTCCGCCGCCGCCTTCGACCTGCCGGCCCTGCCGGCGGCCGTGGGCACGGCCCGCCGGATCGTGGCCGACCTGCTGACCGCCTGGGGCGTGCCGGAGTACTGCCGGGACGATGTGGTCCTGGTCGCCTCCGAGTTGGTCACGAACGCCCTCGTGCACGCGGCCGGTGAGCGCGTCGTGTGCCGGCTGCACGACCTGACGGACCGCATACGCATCGAGGTCGAGGACCAGGACGGGGGCCGCGGGCTCCCGGCGGTCCGCCGCCCCGGGCCCGAGGACCCGCACGGGCGCGGGCTGTTCCTGGTCGACGCGCTGAGCCTCGACTGGGGCGTGACACCCGTACCGGGCCGGCCCGCCCATGTCGTCCGGGCGGAACTGCCCTCCGGCCGCCCCTGACCGGTCGCCCCCCACCGACCACCACCCCGGACCGTCCCCCACTCGTCCGAAGGACCCCCATGCACCACAGGCTTCGCGCCCACCTCACCGCCCCGGCGCCCGCCCCGGCCGCCGACCCGTCCTGGACCCGCACCCGTCCCAAGCCCGGGCCGCAGGAACAGGCGGGCTGACACGCTGTCGGCCGGGGGCCGCCGGCGGCCCGGCCCCGATCCGCGGCGGCCCGGTAAGCCGGTACGACAACCGGCCCCGCTCCCCGGTAGATTCACCGCCGATGCGGGGCGTCCGCATCCGTCGGCGGCAGGCCACCCGTCCCTTACGGGCCCGGTGTCCGCCGCGCGGGCCGTTCCGCCGGGGGGTTTCATGGTCTGGTCGCTCATCCGCCGCGGCCGCACCGGGTCCGAACGCCCCACGCCCGGGCTCCCGGTGCCCGGGCGGTGCGAGCCGGGCCGGCATGTCCTGGCCACCGAGCGGCTGCTGCTGTTCACGCCGCGGACCCGCCTCGACGTGGCCGCGGCGCTCGCCGCGTGCGCCGACGCGGAGGCGCAGCGGTGGCTCGGTACCCGCGCGGACCAGGTCCTGCCCGACCCGGGCGTCCGGCGCGCCCTGCTGGAGTGGCCGCCGGCCGGTGGTGACGGCCGCCGGACGCCACCGCCGGAGCTGGCCGAGCCGTATGTGCCCGAGCCCGACGGGCCGATGCTCCTGGTCTGTGTGCGCCGGCGGGATCTGCGCTACGCCGGAGCCCTCGAGCTGGATCCCCGGTCGGGCGAGACGGGCGGCTGGCTGGCGCCGGACTGCCGCGGCCGGGGGCTGGGCACGGAGCTGTTCGGCGCGGGTGCGGTGCTCGGGCACACGCACGCCGGGCTGATGACGGTCCGGGCCGGCGCCGAGCCGGAGAACACCGCGAGCCGGACGGCCCTGGCCCGCGCCGGTTTCGCCCCGGACCGGGGACCGCGCCGGCACACCCTGCCCGACGGCCGCGTGATCGACGCCGTCTGGCACCGGCACGACACCGCGACGGCCTCCCGCTGCCGCGGAGCAGACACACCGGAACCGGCGCCGACGCCGGAACCGGACCGCGAGGAACGACGGACCGACTGACAGTCCCGCAGCGCCACCCCCCGACGACCATCCACGGAGAGCCGACGTGACAGACACCGGATTCAGCCCGGAACGCATCGACACCGGCAAGCCGCACTCCGCCCGTATGTACGACTGGTATCTGGACGGCAAGGACCACTACCCGGTCGACGCCGACGCCGCGAGCCGGGTGCTGACCCTCTTCCCCGGCGCCAAGGACACGGCGTGGGCCAACCGCGAGTTCATGCACCGCGCCGCCCGCTTCGTCGCCGGCCAGGGCGTCGCCCAGTTCCTGGACGTGGGCACCGGGATCCCCACCGAGCCGAACCTGCACCAGGTCGTGCAGGCCGTCACCCCGAGCGCCCGGGTGGTGTACGCGGACAACGACCCGATCGTGCTGCGCCACGCCGAGGCGCTGCTGCAGGGCAGGCCCGAGGGCCGCACCGCCTATGTGCACGCCGACGTCCGGGAACCGGAGCGGATCGTGGAGTACGCCCGCGAGCACCTGGACCTCACCCGGCCCGTCGGCCTGTCGCTGATCGCGCTGCTGCCGTTCGTCACCGACGAGCAGGACCCGTACGGCATCGTCCGGACCCTGCTGGACCCGCTGCCCTCCGGCAGCCATCTGGTGCTCTCCCACGTCAGCGCCGAGTTCGACCCGGAGGTGTGGGAGCGGATCGCCGCCGTCTACCGCTCCGGGGGCACCGCGGTCCGGGCGCGCTCGCACGCCGAGGTGGTCCGGTTCTTCGACGGCCTGGAGCTGTGCGCGCCGGGCGTCGTCCCGGCCACGGACTGGCGGGCCGAGCCGGGGATGCGGGTCGCGCACGAGCAGCCGGTGTACGTGGGGGTGGCCCGCAAGCCCTGACCCGGGCGGCGGATGGGCGGCGCGGGGTGCGCCGAGGCGGGCTGCGGCGGACGGGGCGGTGTCAGTCTCCGGCGCGGGCGTGGGCGAGCAGTGTCTCGGCGGCGGAACGCAGGTGCCGTGCCGCCCTGGTGCAGGCGGTGGCCTGCCGCTCCAGGGCGGGGCGGCTCCCGTCGGGGGCCGCGGGGCAGCCGCCCAGGGTGGCCGCGGTGGCGAGGAGCCGCCGGGCGTATCCGTCCATCAGGTCGGCGTCGGCCCGCAACGACTCGACGTGCGTGAGGAGTTCACCGGCCGGGGGGACGGTGGCGCGGGGGGACTCGGTGACCATGGCGGCTCCCAAGGGGCTGGGTTCGTGCGGGACTTCAGCGCGGCAGGAGGGCGCCCGCGCTGCGGTGGACCATGAGCGAGGGGCAGGTCAGCACGAACAGCGGGCGGGCCGCCTGGACTCCGAGCCGGCGCAGGGCACCGGCCAGGGGTTCGGCCGCCGCGGTGTGCAGCCGCAGCCGGACCCCGGTGCCCGGGTGCAGGCGCGGTCTGCCGTGGGTGCGGACCAGGGTGCGTACGGTGCTCTCGCCCCGGCGGCCGTAGAGGACCCAGTCCGCCTCGGGGCCGCGGACGCCCGGTCCGAGACGGGCCTCGACGGTGAGCCCGAGGTCCGGTGAGCGCACGGCGATCCTCCGGCCCGTCAGATCGGAGTCGGCGGTCATCCGCATCGCGGGCTGGCCCCAGATCTCCTGGGCCACCACCCGCGCCTCGTCGCTGGTGACGGCGAGCGAGACGACGTACCGGCCGGTGCGGCGCAGGTCGGTGCGGCGCAGCAGGTCGGCGGCGACGTCGTGGCGGTGGGGCCGCCACAGGTCGTGCACGGCGACGGACAGGGCGACCTCGGTGTACGGGCCGATGGTGGAGCAGCGGTGCTCGTAGAGCGACAGCACCGCGAGGGCCCGCCGGCCCAGCCGGCTCGGGGTCATCCAGGGGACGTCGGGCAGCAGTCCGCGGGCCGCGACCGCGTCCACGGCGTAGCACAGGTGGGCGGCGGAGGAGTCGTAGTAGCGCACCGGCACGTCGACCGGGCCGGCCGCGGTGGGCACGGAGCTGGTGGGCACGGTGAGGAAGGGGTGCCCCTCGGGCGGGTGGACACGGTTCCTGAGCCGGTAGGCCTGCGTGCGCACGATGGGACCCCGGTACGGCGTGAGCGCCTCGTCGACGACCTCGCGGGCCTCGGGGACGACCGTGCGCAGATGCTCGATGTACGAGCGGAGCAGGTGGACGTGCGGGAACTCGCGGGTGGGGCCCGGGTAGACGACCTCGTACCGGTGCGGGTGCGGGGCGAACGGGCCGCCGGTGCCGTGGCCGTCGGGGACGGCCAGGATGTCGTGCTGGTTGCTGACGCCGGCGAGCCAGGTGCGCGGGTCGGCGGGCTTGTCGTCGCCGAGCGGGGAGCCGACGGCGACGACGTGCGTGACCCGGTAGGCGCGGCAGAACTCCGGGTCCCGCGCGAGGTCCAGCAGCGCGGTCCCGCCCTCGCCGTGCCCGATGAGCGCGAGGTCGGCGCCCTGCGGGATGCCGTAGTCCCGCAGGGCCGGCAGCAGGGAGCGGGTGTACGGCGAGCCGGTGGGGGCCGGGCCACGCCGGGTGCCGGCGACGTCCTGCGGGGAGTCGTCGCGGGGACGGCCGGGCGCCCTGCCGGGGGCCTGGACGACATAGCGGACGACGCCGTCGGGGCCGCGCACGTTCTGCACGAGGATCCGTCCGTCGGCGGAGACGACCTCGATGTTGCGCAGATAGCCGAGGAGGGACCCTTCCGTCGCGACGACCTGTCTCTCCTGCTCGGTGAGGTCGACGGCCTCGGCGGCGCCCTCGCCCGCGCGACGGGACGCGTCGGTGACGGGCGGGGGCCCGGCGGACGGCCCGGGACCGGCCGCCGGAGAGGCGCCGGTCC
Organism: Streptomyces sp. NPDC051133; assembly: GCF_040682635.1. Taxonomy (NCBI): domain Bacteria; kingdom Bacillati; phylum Actinomycetota; class Actinomycetes; order Kitasatosporales; family Streptomycetaceae; genus Streptomyces; species Streptomyces sp. NPDC051133. The sequence continues at coordinate 78,281 of NZ_JBFBBK010000031.1, read as the reverse complement.
GGCCGTTCCCCGCCTCCTCACCCAACAGGGCGCGCAGTTCGTGGAGTTCGGGCATCAGGGGGGCGAGACCGGCCAGGGCGCGCCGGGCCCCCTGGTCGCGGAAGAGGGCGCGCAGGGCGCGTACGGCGTCCGGGTCGCGGTGGGCGGCGACGGCCGCCGTCAGCCGGCGCATGCCCGGATCGCGGGCCAGCTCGGGGTGGTCGACGAGGACGGCGGCGATCCTGAGGCGCAGGGCGGTGACGGCGGTCAGCGCGGCCAGGCTCTCCCGGCCCAGTGCCTCCCCGGCCGCGCCGAGCAGGTGCCCCATGCCCAGGGGCACCGTGCGCGCCGGGCCACTCAGGCCCTGTCCGTGCGTCAGGGCCCGCAGCAGTGCCCACCGGGCGGCGAGCGCGGTCCGGGGGCGGTGGCGCGCGAAGACGCCGAGGGCCGGTGCGGACAGGAGGGCGCCGGTGCGCGCGGACACCGCGCGGATGCCCTCGGCGACGTCCAGCACGTCCCATGCGGACCGGCGCAGCAGTTCCCTCGTGTCCTGGCCCTCCGGCGTCGGCTGTCCGGGTGCGGTGCCGTCCGTGCGCATCCGGCGCTCCCTCGGCTCGACGACGTACGACATACGACGGGGTACGGCGCCCCGGCGGGACGCGACCCCGTCCCATCGTCGGCCAGCGCCACCGCGCCCGCACCTTCGTCCCACCGGTGATCCGGGGAGCGGGCGGGCCCGGGTGCCGTGGCGCCCGGCGGGCCCGGGCCAGCGGGCGCATATGCCTTCCGCATGGGGCCGTTCGGCCAGTGGAGTGATGCGCGCCGGCGACTCCCGGCGCGCTGTTCAGCCGTCCGCCGAGAGCCCCGCCGCCACCGTGGCCCCCAGTTCCCAGCATGCCTCGGTGTCGGCCTTGCCGGGCTCGCCGGTGACGGTCACCGCCGCGGCGGCACGGCGCCAGCCGAGGCCGGTGGTGACGGCCTCGATGGCGCGGACGGCGCCGGTGACGTCGTTGCCGCCGTGGACGTAGTAGCCGAAGGGGCGGCCCCGGGTCTGGTCCAGGCAGGGGTAGTAGATCTGGTCGAAGAAATGCTTCAGCGCGCCGGACATGTAGCCGAGGTTGGCCGGGGTGCCGAGCAGATAGCCGTCGGCTTCCAGGACGTCGGAGGCGGTGGCGGACAGGGCCGCCCGCCTCACCACCCGGACGCCCTCGATCTCCGGGGCCGTCGCACCGGAGACCACGGCTTCGAACAGGCTCTGGCAGTTGGGTGACGGGGTGTGGTGGACGATCAGCAAGGTAGGCACGCCCGCACCCTGCCCTGTGCGGGCCGCTGCCCGCAAACAGCGCGTCCCGGGGCGTCGCGGCCGTCGGGGCGGGGTAGGACGCCGCACGGAGGACGAGAGGAGCTGTCGTGGCCGAGGCTGATCACCGGGCGCCCGCCGCCGCGTTCGACGCGCTGGGGCTGGACTACGAGAAGGCGTTCGCGGCGTCGGAGCCGCACCACGCCTCACTCGCACGGCTGCTGGAGGGACTGGCGCCGGGCAGCCGGGTGCTGGACGTGGGCAGCGGGACGGGACGGCCGACGGCGCAGACGCTCGCCGGGGCGGGTCACCAGGTGCTGGGCGTCGACGTCTCCCCGGTGATGGTCGAGCTGGCCTCCCGGCAGGTGCCCGAGGCCCGCTTCCTGCTCGCCGACATCCGCGAACTGCCATTGGAGGAGGGCTCCTTCGACGGGGCGTGCGCCTACTTCTCGCTGCTGCAGATGACCCGTGCCGAGCAGGCCGGCGTCGTGGCGAAGCTGGCGCGGGCGGTGCGGCCCGGCGGGTTCGTCGTGCTGGCCACCGTGCCGTTGGACGTGGAGGACGTCGAGGCGGTCTTCATGGGACAGCAGGTGCGCGTGACGAGTTTCGCCGCCGAGGCGTTCACCGCGCTGGCGTCCGGGGCGGGCCTGACGGTGCTGGACGAGCGGCGGACCGTGTTCACACCGGCCCACCCCGACGCCGTACCCGAGCCGCACCTCTTCCTGCACTGCCGGCGCGACGCGGGCTGATCCCGGTTCAGGGTTCCAGGGGCAGCGTCCCGCAGGTGGGGCGGGCCGGACGGCCGGCGAGCCGGCCGGTCAGCCAGCCGACGGCGGCGCCCTGGTCGGTGAGCAGCGGCGCGAAGTGGTTGAGCAGCGCCCGGCCCAGCTTCGGTACGACGACCGGCACATAGGTGACGTCGGCGCCCTCGGCGCACCAGTCGGCGGCCAGCCGGCGGGCCTGTGCGTGCGGTACGAGGTCGTCGTTGACGCCGGTCGCCACACGCACCGGGCTCGCGGGCCTCTCCCTGCCGATGCGCTGGCGGTCGAGGAAGTCCCGGAGCGCGGGTTCGGCCTCGATGACGTCGGCGAGGGAGGAGCCGTCGGTCGTCCAGGCCGTGCTGTGCGCGGAGTTGTAGGCGAGGATGGCGTCGCCCACGCACATCGTGGACAGGTCGGCCAGCGCCGCCTTGCCCGCCGCGTTCAGGTGGCGGTCGGCGATCGGTCTCAGTGCGGGGTCGGACTGCAGGAAGCCGTTCACGGCCCAGCCGAGGGCGCCGGCCAGGTCGGTGCCGTCGATGCCCCGGGTCACCTCGGTCAGATCGGCGGGCGGCGCACCGGAGTAGGTGCCGGCCAGGGTGATGTCGGGGGCGTAGGAGGGCTGGGCCTCGGCGGCGGCCGCGGTGGCGCCGCCGCCCTGGCTGTAGCCGTACAGCCCGACGGGCGAGGCCGCCGTCACCGACGCGTCCCGCAGCCGGCGCGCGGCGCGGACGGCGTCCAGCACGGCGTGCGCGCCGTCGAGCCGGTTGACGTAGGTGTGCAGCCGGTCGGTGGCGCCCAGCCCGACGTAGTCGGTGACGACGACCGCCACCCCCTCGGAGAGCAGCCGGTAGATCGCCAGGTCCTCGTACCCGACGGAGACGGTACGGCCGCCCATGGTCAGCGGGTGCTCCAGGCCGAGGGAGGCGGCGCACTGGTCGCCCTGGCCCATGGTGCCCGGGGCGAGCGCGACCAGCGGACGCGGTCCGCCGTGCTTCCAGGAGGCGGCCGGCTCGATGTAGGCGCCGGTCACCGCGACGGGCCGGCCGGTGGAGTCGGTCGACTTGTACATCAGCCGGGTGGCCCGGCCGGGGAGCGGGCCGTCGATGCCGGGCAGGCTCAGGGCGAGCGGCAGGGGCTCGCTGCGGATCAGGGCGCCGTCGGCGTCGGGCAGGCCGGCCGGCGGGTCGTAGAAGGCCGGGATGGTGACGCCCCGGGACACGGCGGTGTCCGAGGCGGTGGCGGGGAGTGCGGCCACGGTCTGCGCGCCGAGGCAGGCGGCGACGGCGATCGCGAGGGCGGGCACACGCGTCCGTACGGGCATGGCGGACCTCCTGGGTGGTGGGGCAGGGGGCTCCGAAGCGGCTGGCCAGGACCTTACTTTCGAGTAAGTTACCGGCGGTAGCCTCAGGGAGGTCACAGTTGGGCAATGTTGACTCGCTGTCAGCAAGCAGCCGGCGCCCGTTATTCGCTCCGCCGTCGCCCGCCCCCTCGGCTACAGTGTCCCGCCGGATCAGGGGAGAAGAAGGTGCAGGTCAAGGTGGGGACGAGGATCGTGCGGAGCACTGCAGCGGGCATGGCGGCAGGGGCGGCGCTGCTCGCCACGGCACTGAGCGGGTGCGCCGGGTCGGCCGGGACGGACGCCAAGGACCGTCCGAGCGCGTCGGGCACGGCCGGGGCGGCGGCGAGCGGGGGCACCATCGGCGCGCGCGGCTCGGCCTGCGAACTGCCCGTCAGCTTCGCCGTCGCCCGGCACTGGAAGGCCGAGGCCGTCGACGCCGAGGCGGAGTTGTCGAAGGCGTCGAAGGGCTCCGACGGCGACCTGAGCGGTGCCCTCGCCGACAGCTTCCTGCGCCAGGGGCCGGTCACCGCCGCCTGCGAGATCGACGCCAAGCCGGCCGGCGACATCGGCTTCCTGCGCGTGTGGACCGCGAAGCCCGGGAACGGCGACGCCGGCAGCGTGCTGCGCGCGTTCGTCGCCGCCGAGGACAACGTCAGCAAGGCGAAGTACCGCTCCTTCACCACCGGCGACGGCCTGACCGGCGTGGAGGTGGAATACCTCTACACCAGCAAGCTCCTGGAGGAGACGAAGAAGGAGAGCGCCTTCGCGGTCGGCACGCCCGACGGCCCGGTCGTCGTCCACCTCGGCGGCATGGACACCGAGGAGCACGAGGCGATGCGGCCGGCGTACGACCTCGCCAAGCAGACCCTGAAGCTCGCCTGAGCCGGGGGCAGAAGGCCCGGGCCGTCGTCCGGGGCGAAGGCCGGGCCGGGGGGCCCGGGGCGAAGGCCGGGCCGGGGGTGGTGCGGAGGCGGACACAGGACGGCGGCCGCACCCGGTGGGGTGGGCCGCCGTGCCGGTGAGGGCCGGTCAGTGGCGCAGGCGCCTCGCCCGGAGCAGCATGACCAGGCCCGACAGGGCGAGCAGCGTGCCGAGAGCCGCGGGCCACAGGTGGGCCCCGGTCTCCGCGAGACTGCCCTGGGTCCCCTGCGGTCGGGCCGGGGCGGCTGCGGGCGGGGCGGATCCGGCGGCGCCGGCCTGAGCCGGTGCGGACGCGGTGGCGCCGGAAGCGGGGGCGGAGGCGGGGGCGGAGGCGGGGGCGGACGTGGGCTCGGCCGACGTGTTCGGGGTGGCCCGGTCCGTCCCGTGGCCGCTGCCGCCGCCGTTCTCGCCGCTGCCGCCGCCCTTCGCGCCGGTGCCGTCACCGTTCTCGCCTGTGCCGCCGCCGCTCCCCCTGCTGCCGGTCCCCGCCGTGCGGGACTCCTGCCGCTCGGCGGGAGCACGCGACCCGGCGGGCCGTCGTGACGCGGTGGGCGCGGTGCGGTGATGCGCGGTGCGGCTCGGGGTGACGGTCGCGTCGGTCCTCGGCAGCACGGCGGACGAGGAGGCCGACGGTGCCGGCGCGGAGCCGGCGCTCGCCCCGGGCCCGGCCGTCGTGCCGTCGCCCGGGGCGGCCGTCGCACCCGGTCCGGAACTCGCGCCGGGTGCCGCGCTCGTACCGGATCCCGCACCGCCGGAACCGTCCGCGCCGGAGCCGTCCGCGCCGGAGCCGCAGGTGCGGCCGGAGTTGATGCAGTCGACCATCTCGCGCATCAGGCCCTCGTCGAAGACGTTGATGAAGTCGCTGTGGTCGGTGACGGGCTTGTGCAGCTGCTCGGGGAAGGAGTCCACCGCGAAGAGCGGGACCGTACGGCCGCCGTCCTCGATGCTCGGCGCGGCGACGCCGTAGACGATGCGCTGCACGAGCTGCGGGATGGCGACGAAGCCCGCCGGGCAGGTGCCGTCGGCGGCGGCGAAGGCCACGTGGGTGCGGTGGTTGGCGCTGTCGATGTTCCGGCCGTCCCAGCAGTTCTGGAACCGGAAGGTGCGCACGACGTCGCTGCCCGGCGGGCACAGCGGGTACTTGTCCTTCAGCTGCCGGTCCTCGTGACCGGTGCAGCTCCAGGAGGCGTTGGCGTTGCCGGGTCCGTTGACGAAGGCCTTGGCGTCGCCGGTGATGATGCGCAGCAGGCGGGGCATCGCGGTGACCTTGCCGCGCGGGTTGCCCACGAACGTGAGCGTGACCTGCTTGGCCGTGACGATCTGGCCGGCGTTGCCCTCCGTGCCGCCGCCCGGGGCACCCGCGTCCCGCTCCTGCTTGCCGTTCTGCAGGCGCAGCACCGGCCAGTAGTACGAGGACCTGTCCCCCTGGTCCGCGCAGCTCGTGCCGGCCCGCGCCAGGTCGTCATCACTGGCGAAGGCCGTGTTGCCCTGGTTGCCGACGTAGTCGTGGACGTGGTGGGCGCCGTTGGAGACGCCGGGGGCGACGATGACGTTGTCCGAGTTGAACACGCCGTTCGCGTTGACACCGCAGTCGGAGGTGAAGGTGCCGCGCGAGGCGTCGGCCTGCTGGGGCGGCTGGGGCGCGTCGGGCTGCACGGAGGCGATGTCCGCGTAGTCGGAGACGACGGGGCCGTTGCCGCCCTGGCCCGCGCCGTTCTGCGGGGCCGCGCCGGTCGGGGCCGCGGTGGCGGACTGACCGGTGCCGGCCGTGGCGTCGCCGCCGGGCCGCAGGGTGCACGCGGCCAGGTCCTCCAGCCCCTGCGGACGCTCCCCTTCACGGTCGATGGCGTCGGCGATCCGCCCGATGGCCGCGGCGCGCTGCTGCTTCAGCGGGTCCATGATGGTGCCGTCCACGGAACCGGGGTCCTGCCCCGCGGCCCGGCCCGACTGCTGGAGTTGCCGGTAGGCCTGCGCCGTCTGCCGGTCGAGCAGGGCGAGTTCACGGTCGACATCCGCGCGGGCGCCGTCCGGCACGGCCGTCAGCCGGCTGCCGACGTCGGGGCAGTCGATCGTCGCCATACCGCTGGACAGGACGTGTCCGGTGCTCTGCGCGGGGGCGCCGTCGCCCCAGCCCTCGGACGCCGAGGCGTAGACGTTCGCCGCGACGAGCCCACCTCCGCCGAGCATCAGAGCGACTGCTGCGAGGGTCGCGCGTCGTGCGCCGGTCGGGCGTCTGCGCCTGTTGCGTGCCAAGGTCGTCCCCTGTGTGGTGTGTGCGCCGGTCGGGCATGGAGCTCCCCGGCTTCATACGGAGGGCGACGCCGGTGTGTTCAACGGAATCACGAATTCACCGGGACCTCACAGGAGAACGCGGGCCACACCCCTTCCCCTTCGAACGTCACCGCGAACATCACAAATACGTATCGGACATTCCACGCCTCAACCTTCACACGAGGTACACACGTTGGCTAGGTTGACGCGAGGCCGCCCGGCACGCGACGGAGTCCGGACGAACGGCCCAACTGCCCTGCGGGGCGAGGAAGGAGCACGTCTTCCATGGCGCCGGAGAGCCGCGACGAGGTTCGGCAGCGGATCGACTCCCTGTACGACCAGGCCGAGAACGCGACCGGGAACTACAACGCGACCCGGGCCATGGCGGCGGGGTCGCGTTCACGGGGCGTCCCGCTGGCCAAACGGTCCGGCCGGCGGCCCGATCCCTCGCTCGACGAGATGACCCGGCAGTGGTTCGACGCGGCGCGCGCCAAGGTCGGCCCGACGGTCCCCGCCGTGCTCCCGGCCGACCGGCTCCCCGGCCCCGCGTCGGCCGGGCGCTCGCGCGACCGCGGGAGGGGCGGCCTTCCGGCCGGTGAGCGGGAGGCGCCGGGTACGGCGCTGCCGGCCCGGGCCCTGGAGCGGGCCCCGGAGCGCGCGCTGCCCGAGCTGCCGGCGGGTCCGGCGCAACGGGCGGTGGCAGCACTGGACAGCGGGCGGTCCGCCCTCCCCGAACTGCCCTCCACAGCACCGGCGTTGCCCGGCCGTGCCGCGACGCGAGGGGGCGCCCCGGGGGCGCCGGAAACCTTGACGCCGGGCGCGACGACCCTGGCCGCCCTCGGCCCCGCCGAGACGGCCGTCCTTCCGGCCCAGGGCATCCCGGCCCGACGGCCCAGGGCACTGCCCGGCGCAGCCGCACCCGGCCGCCCCTCTCCGGCCGACTCCAAGACGAGCAACCGCCGCAAGCTGACGGCCGCCCGGGACCTGCTCTCCCGGCACACCGCCCAACCCGCCGCCGCCGTCGCCGAGATCACCGCAGCATCGATCACGGACACCGGCTCGCTCCCGCCGTATCCGAGCACAACTGCGATGCCCGCTACGGACACCGGGGCACTGCCCACATTCACGTACCCGACCACCACCCCCGCCACGCCCACACCCACGCCCGCGCCCGCGGACTACGGGTCGACCTACGCGCAACCGGCCGCCACCGCACGCATGACGGACACCGGCACGCTCCCGCCGTACCCGGGCACCACCGCCACGCCCGCTACGGACACCGGGGCACTGCCCACATTCTCGTACCCGACCACCACCGCCACGCCCACGCCGGACTACAGCTCGGCCTACTCCTATCCAGCCACCGTCCCCGGGGCCGTCACCGACACGGGCCCGCTTCCCCACCTGGGCGCCTCCGTCGACACCGGCCCCCTCCCCCACGTCGCCGCGGCCCCCGCCGCCGACGCGGCCCTTCTCCCGCTCCCCGCGCCCGCCCCCGTCTCCCCGCGCGCCCAACGGGCCGCCAGGGCCATCGCGTTCGCCCGGGCGCAGGTCGGGAAGCCGTGCGTCTGGGGTGCCACCGGACCGGACTCCTACGACTGCTCCAGCCTCACCCAGGCCGCCTGGAAGGCCGCGGGGGTCACCCTGCCGCGCAACGCGCACCAGCAGGCGCTCGCCGGCGGTCCGGTCACGCTCGCCGGACTGGAACCCGGTGATCTGGTCCTCTTCTTCGACGACGACCGGCACGTCGGACTCCACGTCGGCGACGGCATGATGGTGCACGCGCCGGGCCCGGGGGCGTCGATCCGCGAGGAGTCGATCTACGGCGCCGGAGAGGCGGCGATCCACCGCATCGTGCGGCCCGCCTGACACAGCGGGCCGGACCCGGTCACCCCGAGCGTCATAAGGCACCCCTGGGGAAGTCATAAGATGGGCTTATGAGGTCATAGAGCGGACCCGCGTACCAACTTAGGTCTGCCTTAGTTTAGGCTTCCCGATCGAGTCACCCGTTCACTCGAAGGGAACCTGATCATGCCGCGCCCGCTGCGGGTAGCCATCGTCGGAGCCGGCCCCGCCGGGATCTACGCCGCCGACGCCCTGCTCAAGTCCCAGGTGGCCGCCGACCCCGGCGTCTCCATCGACCTCTTCGAGCGGATGCCCGCCCCGTTCGGCCTGATCCGGTACGGCGTCGCGCCGGACCACCCGCGCATCAAGGGCATCATCACCGCCCTGCACCAGGTGCTCGACAAGCCGCAGATCCGCCTGTTCGGCAACGTCGACTACCCGACCGACATCAGCCTGGACGACCTGCGTGCCTTCTACGACGCGGTGATCTTCTCCACGGGTGCGACGGCCGACCGTGAACTCCCCATACCCGGCATCGACCTGAACGGCTCCTACGGCGCCGCCGACTTCGTCTCCTGGTACGACGGTCACCCGGACGTGCCGCGCACCTGGCCGCTGGAGGCCGAGAAGGTCGCCGTGCTGGGCGTCGGCAACGTCGCGCTCGACGTGGCCCGCATCCTCGCCAAGACGGCGGACGAGCTGCTGCCGACGGAGATCCCGCCGAACGTCCACGACGGCCTGAAGGCCAACAAGGCCGTGGAGATCCACGTGTTCGGCCGCCGTGGCCCGGCGCAGGCGAAGTTCAGCCCGATGGAGCTGCGGGAGCTGGACCACTCGCCGAACATCGAGGTCATCGTCGACCCCGAGGACATCGACTACGACGCGGGTTCGATCGAGACCCGGCGCGGCAACAAGCAGGCCGACATGGTCGCCAAGACCCTGGAGAACTGGGCGATCCGTGACGTCGGTGACCGCCCGCACAAGCTGTTCCTGCACTTCTTCGAGTCCCCCACGGAGATCCTCGGCGAGGACGGCGAGGTCGTCGGCCTGCGCACCGAGCGCACCGCCCTGGACGGCACCGGCAACGTCAAGGGCACCGGCGAGTTCAAGGACTGGGACGTCACCGCCGTCTACCGCGCGGTCGGCTACCTCTCCGAGAAGCTGCCCAAGCTGCCCTGGGACCTCGAGTCCGGCACCGTCCCGGACGAGGGCGGCCGGGTGATCGAGGAGGGCGGCGGCCATCTGCAGTCCACGTACGTCACCGGCTGGATCCGGCGCGGCCCCATCGGCCTGATCGGCCACACCAAGGGCGACGCCAACGAGACCGTCTCCCACCTGCTGGACGACTACGCGAACGGCCGGCTGCACACGCCCGCCTCGCCGGCCCCCGAAGCGGTGGACGCGTTCCTCGCCGAGCGCAGCGTCCGCTTCACCACCTGGGAGGGCTGGTACAAGCTGGACGCGGCCGAGCGGGCGCTGGGCGAGCCGCAGGGCCGCGAGCGCGTGAAGCTCGTCGAGCGCGAGGACATGCTGCGGGAGAGCGGGGCGTAGGTTCCCGCCTTCCCCCAGGCCGTACGGGGCCGGCGCCGAGGCGCCGGCCCCTTCGCGTCGGTGCGCGACGGCCGTACGGATCAGCGCGCCGCGACCTCCCTGCGCCCGGCGACCGCCAGGACCACGGTCAGCAGGGCGAGCGCCGCCGTCTGACCGAGGCCGCCGCCGACGTACCCGCCGGCCCCGGGCACCCGGAGCCACGGGTACAGGGCGGCGACGCGCACGGCCAGGAGCAGCAGGCCGAGCCCGGCGAGGGCGAGGGCACCGCCCGGCACGCCCCGGTCGGTGCGGCGGCCGCTCCACAGCAGCCAGCCGAGCGCGCCGACGACGAAGCAGTTCGCGGGCGCCCACACCAGGTCGGCGGCGGCCGGCAGCAGCACCTGCGACGCGCCCATCAGCACGCAGGTCGCCAGGAACACCTGCCCCGGTGAGCCGGCGGGCAGTCGGGCCGCGGGTGCGTCCCGGTGGTGGGCGGCGCACAGCGCGAGGGCCGGCAGCCAGGCCAGGAGCGCGAAGGTGACGGCGAACCCCGGCATCGAGGGCAGGATCGCGCCCGTCAGCGGGCCCAGCAGCGGCCAGAGGCTGGGCACCGCGGCCACCAGGGCACAGGTCCGGGCCAGGCGGCGCCGGTCGTGCAGGAGGGCGAAGTAGGCGGCCGTCCAGCCCAGCGGCACGACCAGCTGGGCGGCCGTGACCACGCCGGTGAGGAGCCCGTGGTCGGTGAACTCCGCCAGGAACAACCGCCGTTGCGCACCACCCCGGGTGAAGGACCAGGTCAGCTGGAGGACCGGCTCGACGACCGCCGATGCCGCCTGCAGCAGGACGGCGGCCAGGGCGAAGAGACGGACGCCCGAGCCGAGCAGCACGTACGGGCGGGGCGCCCCGGCGGCGCCGAGACGGCTGCGCACCGCCAGGGCCGCGATGCTCGCCACCTCGCCGAGCGTGGGCCGACTCTCGTCCTGGGTGTCGCGGTCGAGGTCCTCCAGATACGTCTCGACCATCTCCTCCTCCCTCTCGCGCCGGTAGTAGGCGGGGAGCAGGCGCAGGACGGCGCGGTAGCGGACCTCCAGCAGTGTGGTCATGCGCAGCCTCCCGCGAGTCCGGGTGCGGTGGGGGGTTCGAGACCGGCCGGGGCGCCGGAGGCCGTGGCCCGGCGGCCCTCGGCGATGCGCCGCTTGGCGGCACCGGCGCCGGCGGCCATCCGCTCGGCCTCCGTGTCGAGCGCGGCCACACCGTCGTCGGTGAGCCGGTAGTAGCGCCGCAGCCGGCCCTGCTGGACCTCTTCGCGGTCCAGGACGATCAGGCCGTCCGCGGTGAGCCGGTCCAGCACGCCGTACAGCGTGCCGACCCTCAACTGCACCTCGCCGTCGGAGAGTTCCTCGACCTCGCGCAGTATGCCGTAGCCGTGCCGCGGCTGGTCGGCGAGTGCGGTGAGGACGAAGAACGCCGGGCGGGTCATGCTCTTCGCTGTCATGCGAGCATGATATCTCGGCTGCCGATATATATCGCGCGGTGGGGCGCAGTCGGTGGGTCGCGGTCGGTCTCGGTGGGGCGCAGGGACGCACACAGTCGCGGAGACGTGCACAGGGGCGCTGACAGAACGGGGTCCGCCCCTGAGCGGATGGACGGGCGGACCCCGTTCGCCGGACCATTGTGGGCGCCGCGCCGGGGCCGGACCACGGGTGAGAGACGGTCGCCGGACGCGTTTCCGGCACACCGCGGGCGCCCGGAACACACCCCGCGCGCCGGGCGCACACCCACCGGCGACGCGCGGCGGCGTGCCCCGGCCGACACATCGCCCGGCCCAGCGGTGATACTGGGAGGCGCACCCGCCCCCATCAGCAGATTGGCTCATGTCGAACTCCGCCAGCGACCACGCCACCATCCCGCAGACTCTCTGGGCGGCCCGCGGCCGTCACACCGGTCCCGCCCCCGAGGAGGTCGTCCGCCGGACCCTGAAACGGCACAAGCAGAACGGGGACGTCGACGACTTCGCCGAACCGCCCGCACCGCAGGACGAGCAGCCCGAGCAGGAAGGGCGGCAGGAGGAAACCCGACGGACCTTCGAGGCGCGCTGGCGGGCCGGCGGCACGGTGACCGTGCGGGCCCGGCTGACACTTCTGTCGCGGCCGGGCCGGCCGCGGGAGCACGAGTGGCGGCTCGTCGCGGAGGCGGAGCGGCCGTGGGACGAGGCGTGGCCCTCGCCCGCGACCCTGTTCTGGCCCGAGGACACGTCCAGCGAGGGTGACGACGGCGCCTGGGACCACCACGCCACCGTCGCCGGCCTGCGGTTCCGGCAGGTCAACGCGCTGCCCGCCGACGACAAGGAGATGCGGCGCCGGCTGCGGGACGCGGCCCGCGAGGCCTGGTGCGTGCATGTCGTCGTGCACGAGGCGATGACCCCGGACGCGCAGGGCCGACTGCCGCTGGCCGGGCTGCTGCCGCCCGGTCTGAGGCACCGCGTGGTGGAGCACCGGGCCGCCCCGCACCAGTTCCGTGCCGTCAACTGGGCGCTGAAGGACCTCGGGGTGGAGGTGCCGCGCGGCGGCGCCGTCCTGCTGCCCCCGGACCCGGCGCCCGAGGACTACGACGGCCGGGAGCACAGCGTGCGCAGCGTCTTCCTGAACGGCTCCGCACCGGCCGAACTGGTCGCCGCCCTGAGGCACTTCGTCGCCCTCCCCCGGCCGCTGCCGCACGCCGCCGAGGAGGCGCTGGCGGATCTGCGCGAGAACTGGACCCTGATGACCCCTCAGGAGGAGCTGGAGCGCGAACGGCGGCTCGTCGCCATGTACGCCGAGGCCCTGGAGGCGATGACGAAGTCCCGGGACCTGTACAAGCAGGCCGCCGAGGAGGCCCTGACCGCCCTGGCCGCCTACCGTGACGTGCCCGCGCCCGTCCTGCCGCAGCAACGGCCCGCCTCCCGTACGCCCGCCGCGCTGCAGCAGCTGACGGGGATGTTCGAACGGCTGAAGCTGACCGCCCGGGGGCAGCGCCACCCGGCGTCCTCCCCCGAGGGCACGCCGCCCCTCGCCGCGGGCGCCGTGACGGACGCGGCGGACACGCCGGGGGGTATGGCGGCGGACGCGCCGGGGAACAAGGCCTCACACACGCCGGCGGACCGCGACGAGGGCGACGGCGGCGGCACGGACGGGGCCGAGGGCGCGGACCGGACGTCGTAGTCCTCGCCCCGCCGCCGGAGAAGGAGGCCGGATGGATTCCACCACGACCCTGCTGGTGATCGGTGCCGTCGTCGCGGCGGCGCTGCTCGCCGTGGCCGTCGGCCTGCTGGTACGGCTGGTGCGCGCCCGGCGCACGCTGCGGCGGGCCGGTCTGCCGACCGGCCCGCGCTGGGTGTTCTGGGGCGCGGTCGCTTATCTGCTGCTGCCCACCGATCTGCTGCCCGACCCGGTCTACCTGGACGACATCGCAGTCCTGCTCCTCGCACTGCGCAGCCTGCGCGCCGCGCGCCCGGTGCCGCCCGGGCCGAACGAGCCCTGAACGACCGCCCCGTGCTGCACCATGGAGCGGTGCGAGCCGAGTTCACCAGGGCACCCGGCCGGACCCCACCAGCCGGTAACGGCCCTCGCCCGTCCGGCGCCCCGCCGACCTGACCTCGGCCCGACGACGCACCGAGACCTCCACCGCGGTCACCGCGCCCGACGACACCCAGCCCCACCACACCCGCGAGCCGGCGCAGGGCCGACGCCACACGCTCACCCCGTACCGCGCCCCGCGGACCCCACCGCCGGAACGGAACCCCGCGACGCACCGCCCGCACCCCCGCCGGCCCGGCCCGCCACCCGGCGACGCACCGAGACCTTCACCGCGCTCACCGCGCCCGACAGCACCCCCAGCGCCGCCACCGCGGCCAGCCCGGCCACCACTCCCGCGACCGAGGGCGGGGCGAGCGTCGCGTCCAGCAGCAGGTAGGACGGGTCCGGGAGCCCGAACCGGCCGCCGAGCAGCTGATCCACGCTCAGTATCCCGGTGGCGCCGAAGGCCACCGTCGCCACGGCGATCCGGGCCCAGGCCGCCCGGGCGGGCAGGGCGAGGGCCAGCAGCAGGCAGAGTGCCGAGGCGACGACCGTGGCACCGAGGACGCCGCGCGGCGGGCTGGTCCAGTAGCGCGGGGCGTGGGCCACCCCGCACAGGGCCACCAGCAGCGCGGCACCCCGGGCGCCCCACAACGGGGCCGGTGCGCAGGTGCGGCCGTCCTTCGCGGGGTTCTCCGCCGAACGGGCCTTGGCCGCCCGGTTCTTGGCACGCCGGGTGCCGGGCCGGCCCTTGTCGGGACCGGTCTCGGCGGGTCGGGGCTCGGACGGCCGGGCCTTCGCGGGCCGGTCCCGGGCGGGTCCGTTCTCTGCGGGTCCGTCCTGCGCGGGTCCGTGGGTCACGGGCCCGCCCGTCGCGGGTCCGTCCGTCGCAGGTCCTTCCGTCGCGAGTCCGTCGTGCGCGCCGGCCGGCTCGGCGCAGGGGATGCCGGGATCGGCTGCCGGTCCGGCGGGCGCGGGGGCCACCGGACCGGCCACCGGGTCGGTCAGCGGGCCCAGGCAGCGGGCCCGCTCGGCGGCCATGCGGTCGATCAGCTCGGCGAGTTCCTCCAGGGGGCGGTTGACGGCGGCCGCCCGCACGGCCTCCGCCGCGACGCGGGGTTCCACGGGAGTGCGGTGCAGGAGCTGCATCAGCCGGGACACGTCCTCGACGGAACGGCGCTCGGCGGCGGCGCGGATCGCCTCGTCGGCGCAGTCGGTGTCCCGGGGCGGCTCGGTGAGCAGGGTCACCAGACGGGTGACGTCCTCCACGGACCGGTCGACGGCGGCGGCGCGCAGTGCGTCGGCGGTGGTCCGGGCGTGTTCCGGCGAGCGCTCCAGCAACGTGATGAGCCGGACGACGTCCTCCAGCGGGCGGCCGGCGACGGCCGCGTGGACGAGGCCGTGGAGCGGGTCGGCGTACTGGCGGCCGGGGTCCTGCCATGGCGCTCCGGAGGCCTGCGCCTCGGCGGTCCGGGATTCGCCGGTGCCGGACTCACCGGTCCCGGGCTCGGAGGTCGCGGACTCGGAGGTCCCGGACTCACCGGTCCCGGACTCGGCGGTCTGTGCCATGGCGACCGGAGCCTCGGCGAGCTGTGCCTCGCTCACCTCCGCCCCGGCGAGCCGCGCCTCACCGACCTGCACCCCTCCCACCTGTGCCCCGGCGATCCGGTTCAGCAGCGGTGCGGGCCGGGTCAGCACATGGAGGGACGGAATGCGGCCACCGGAGGTGACCGGCGCCGTCGGTATGGGCGAGTCGTCGGAACGGGAAGACGAAGTGGTGGTCATCTCGGCTCCAGGAGAAGGGTGCGGCCGCGGCTGCGCCTCCCGCGTGCGGCCGGCGGCCTTACACCCTCCATTACTAGGAGCGGGCCCGTGGCCCTGCCACTCGGGTGAGGCACTGGTGTTAGTGCGAACGCGGCGTCCACGAGGACGGTTCACCGAAGCGGGAGCGGTGCGTCCGTGCCGAGCCGGACCAGCCGGGCCCAGGCGGGGGCGACCCGCACACCGCGACCCGCACACCGCGACCCGCACACCCGCCTCATCTCGCCCCTCCCGCCCAGGTGCGTTCCGCACGTCTCCGGGCGCATCCTTGCTGTGTGATCCTCCCGGAGGCGCACGGGACGAGGTAGGGCCGATGGCTGGGAGTGGGGAGCAGGTGGTCCGTGCGCGGGTCCGGCTGGCCGCGCTCCTCGCCGAGGTCTCGACCGGAGCGCTCGGCGCGGCCGGCGGCCGCGTGGCGGGCGTGTACCTGCGGTCGTGCACTCCGGGTCTGCTGCACCTCGCGGTGCTCGCCGGTCTGCCCGGTCCGCTGTTCCGGCCCTGGTGGCGGCTGCACGTGGGCCGCCCCTTCCCCGTGTCCGACGCCTACCGGCTCGGGGTGCCCGTGGTGCTGGCGAACGCCGCCGAGACGGTGCGCCGGTATCCGCAGTTCGCGGCGGGTCTGCCCTTCCCCTTCGGCTCGGTGCACGTGCCGGTGCCGGGCGGGTCCGAGCCGCTGGGCGTGCTGACGGTGCTGCGGCCCGCGGTGGCGGACACGGTGGGCGAGCTGCTGGACTGGGAGCTGCTCGCGCGGCTGGCGGAGGGGCTCGGCGCCGAGCTGGTCGCCCTGGCCGACGGGGACGCGAACGCCGTCCTGTGGGACGGGGAGCCGCTGTGCGTACGGCCGCCCGCGGCCCGGCCCCCTCGGCCCGCCGTGGGACGCTTCACCTGGGATCCGGTGACCTGTTCGGTCCGCGCGGACGACCGCCTGCACACGCTCCTCGGTCTGCGCCCGGGTGAGTTCGCGGGGACGGAAGCGGCGCTCGCGGACGCCGTGGCCCCGGCCGACGCGCACCTGATCCGCGCGGCGCTGCGCGACACCGCCGCCGGGAAGCCGCCGGGCGCGCCGCTGAGCCTGCGGGCGCGGGACGGCACGGCGCGGCTGCTGGACCTGTGGCCGGCGGACGACTGGACCCGGCGGACCGTGGGCGGGCTGGTGTTCGACCCCGGTCCGGCCGCCGCCGCGGACGGCGCGGCCGACCTGCTGCCGCAGGGCGTGTTCTGCGTGGACCGGCTGGGTGTGATCGTGTACGCCAATCCGGCCGCGGCACGGCTCACGGGCCACGAGCGGGAGTCGCTGC
This sequence comes from Streptomyces sp. NPDC051133, assembly GCF_040682635.1. Taxonomy (NCBI): domain Bacteria; kingdom Bacillati; phylum Actinomycetota; class Actinomycetes; order Kitasatosporales; family Streptomycetaceae; genus Streptomyces; species Streptomyces sp. NPDC051133. Next base: position 61,662 of record NZ_JBFBBK010000031.1, on the reverse strand, counting down.
TCGGGCGCGAGCTGTGGGAGGCGATGCCGTGGCTGGGCGGGCCGCCGTACGACGACCATCTGCGCGGCGCGCATCTGTCCCCGGAGCCGGTGCACTTCCATGTGCTGCGGCCGTCGGCCGGCCGCGCGGAGGGTGGTCCGGCCGGCGACGGCGACTGGCTCGCCGTGTCGGTGCATCCCGGCGAGGACCTGCTGACCTGCACGCTTCTCCCGGCCAGCCGCATGGACACCCCGTTCGAACCGCTGCCCGAGACGCATCTGCCGGAGGAGCCGCACCCGGGCGACGCCTCGCTGGGGCAGGTGTACCGGCCGATCGCGCTGGCCATCGCGCTGACGGACGCGGTGACCGCGCGGCAGGTGTCGGCGGTGGTCATGCGGGAGCTGCTGCCCGCGTTCGGCGGCCGGCACCTGGCGATCTACCTGCTCCAGGAACGGCATCTGTACCTGGCCTGGGAGAGCGGATTCCCGCACGGGTTCCTCGCTTCGTTCGAGGGGATCGGCCTGGACGCCCGGGTGCCGGGGGTGGAGACCCTGACCACGGGCCGGCCGCTGTTCTTCGAGTCGATGCAGCAGATCGCGGCCTCCTACCCGGGCATCCCGCTGGACGCGGACGAGGGTGCGCGCGCGTTCCTGCCGCTGATCGCCTCCGGCCGGCCGGTCGGCTCCTGCATCCTCGGCTTCGACCGGTCGCGCAGCTTCAGCCAGGAGGAACGTGCGGTCCTCACCGCGCTCGCCGGGCTGATCGCGCACGCGATGGAGCGGGCACAGCGCTACGACAGCGAGGCGGCCCTCGCCCGGGGCCTGCAGCAGGCGCTGCTGCCGCGCCGGCTGTCGACGCACCCGCGGGTGGAGACCGCGGGCCGCTATCTGCCGGGCACGCAGGGCATGGACGTGGGCGGCGACTGGTACGACGTGGTCGAGGCGGGGGACGGGCTCGCGCTGGTGATCGGCGATGTGCAGGGGCACGGGGTGCAGGCGGCGGCCACCATGGGCCAGTTGCGCAGCGCGGTCCGCGCGTTCGCGCTGGGCGACCGGCCGCCGGACGAGGTGCTGAGCGGGACGAACCATCTGCTGATCGACCTCGACCCGGGCCAGTTCGCCAGCTGCTGCTACTTGCGTCTCGACCCGGCCACCGGGCGGGCGCGGGTCGCGCGGGCGGGGCATCCGCCGCCGCTGCTGCGCGCCCCCGACGGCCGTGCCCGGCGGCTGGACATCCCGGGCGGGGTGGTCCTCGGAGTGGATCCGCAGGCCCGCTACCCGGTGACCGAGCTGCTGCTGGAGCCGGACGCGATCCTCGCGCTGTACACGGACGGGCTGGTGGAGCGGCCCGGCGCCGACATCGACGACGGGATCGCCGCGCTGCGGCTGGCGCTGGCCCGGGCGGGCGGGACGGCGGGGCGCCGGGGCGGGCGGTCCCTGGCCGGGGTGGCCGACCGGCTCACCGCCGTCGCGCGGCACGCCACCGACCGCCCGGACGACGTGGCGCTGCTGCTCGCCGCCCGGCGCCGGGCACCCGGGCGGTGAACGGCGGGGCAGGGTCCGATCGGCGGCGGTCGTCGCGCGCAACGGTCTCGCCTGACGGCGCCGGGCAGTGTAGACATGGGCACATGGTGCGACTGCCCGGCCGGCCCGCGACCCGGCCGTCCCGTTCGTCCGGGTCCCCGCGCGCACCGCAGGACCCCCGGCCGTCCGGCGGCGACGCGAACGGCTCCCGGCCCGGCATGCTGTGGTCGGCGGTGACCGGCCGCAGCGTCGCAGGGCAGGTCTTCCTCCTCCAGGTGGTGATCGTGCTGCTGCTGGTCGTCTCGGCCGTGGTGGCACAGGTGCTCCAGGTGCGGCACGACAGCGACACGGAGGCACAGAACCGTTCCCTCGCCGTCGCCCAGACCTTCGCCCAGGCCCCCGGCACGGCGGCCGCGCTGCGCTCACCCGACCCCACGGCCCTGCTGCAGCCGCGCGCGGAGGCCACCCGCAAGGCGACCGGCGTGGATTTCGTCGTCGTGATGGACACCGACGGCATCCGCTACACGCACCCCGACCCGGACCGCATCGGCAAGAAGTTCGTCGGCACGATCGCCCCGGCCGTCGCCGGGGGCACGGTCACCGAACACGTCAACGGCACCATAGGGCCGCTGGTGCAGGTCGTGGTGCCGGTGAAGGACGCCGCCGGCAAGGTGGTGGGCCTGGTGTCGTCCGGGATCACCACCGCGCACGTGGGCGGGGCCGCCGACCAGCAGCTGCCCCTGCTGCTCGCGTCGGCGGCGGCGGCCATGGCGCTGGCCACCGCGGGCACCGCCCTGGTCAGCAGACGGCTGCTGCGCCAGACACGCGGGCTCGGCCCGTACGAGATGACCCGGATGTACGAGCACCACGACGCGGTGCTGCACGCGGTGCGGGAGGGCGTGCTGATCGTCGGCGGCGACGGCCGGCTGCTGCTGGCCAACGACGAGGCCCAGCGGCTGCTGGATCTGCCGGAGGACGCCGAGCGGCGGCACGTGCTGGAGCTGGGCCTGGACGACGAGACGGCGGGGCTGCTGGCCTCGGGGCGGGTGGCCACGGACGAGGTCCACCTCGTGAAGGACCGGCTGCTGGCGATCAACCAGCGCCCCACCGACCTGCGCGGCGGCCCGGCCGGCAGTGTCACCACGCTGCGCGACTCGACGGAGCTGCGCGCCCTGTCCGGCCGCGCGGAGGTGGCCCGGGAGCGGCTGAACATGCTGTACGACGCCGGGGTGGGCATCGGCACCAGTCTGGACGTGTCCCGCACCGCGGAGGAGCTGGCCGGGCTGGCGGTGCCCCGGTTCGCGGACTTCGCGACGGTGGACCTGTTCGACGCGGTGCTGCACGGTGAGGAGCCCCGGCCCGGGACCGCGCTGCGCCGTGCGGCCTGCGCGGGCGTCCGCAAAGATGCCCCGCTGTACCCGGTCGGCGACCGGATCCGGTTCGTGGCGACGTCGCCGCAGGCCCGCAGCCTGACCACCGGGCAGTCGGTGGCGGTGGCCCGGCTGCGGGACGCGCCGGGCTGGCGGGCGCAGGATCTGGAACGCACCGATCAGGTGCTGGAGTACGGCATCCACTCGCTGATCACGGTGCCGCTGAGGGCGGGCAGTCTGGTGCTCGGGGTGGCGAACTTCTGGCGGTCGCAGAAGCCGCAGCCGTTCGACTCCGAGGAAGTGGCGCTCGCCGAGGAGCTGGTCGCGCGGGCGGCCGTGTCCATCGACAACGCCCGCCGGTACACGCGTGAGCACAGCATGGCGGTCACGCTGCAGCGCAGTCTGCTGCCGCGCTCCCTGCCCGAACAGGGCGCGCTGGAGATCGCCTACCGCTATCTGCCCGCGCAGTCCGGGGTGGGCGGGGACTGGTTCGACGTGCTGCCGCTGTCCGGGGCGCGGGTGGCCCTGGTGGTCGGGGACGTGGTCGGGCACGGGCTGCACGCGGCGGCGACCATGGGCCGGCTGCGCACTGCCGTGCACAACTTCTCCGCCCTCGACCTGCCGCCGGACGAACTCCTCGGCCTGCTGGACGAGTTGGTCGGCCGGATCGACCAGGACGAGACCCCGGCGGACGGCGCCGCGGTGACCGGGGCGACCTGCCTGTACGCGGTCTACGATCCGGTGTCCCGGCGCTGCACCATGGCCCGGGCCGGGCACCCGCCGCCCGCGGTGGTGGCCGCCGACGGCGGCGTGGAGTTCCCGGAGATCCCGGCGGGTCCGCCGCTGGGCCTGGGCGGGCTGCCGTTCGAGACGAAGGAGCTGGAGCTGGCCGAGGGCAGCCGGCTGGTGCTGTACACCGACGGGCTGGTGGAGGACCGGGAGCGGGACATCGACGTGGGCCTGGACCTGCTGAGCGACGCCCTGCGCCGGACGCCGGGCGCCTCCCCGGAGGAGACCTGCCGTACGGTGCTGGAGGTGCTGCCGGCCCGGCCCAGCGACGACGTGGCGCTGATCGTCGCCCGCACCCGGGTGCTCGGTCCGGACCGGGTCGCCGAGTGGCAGGTGCCGTCCGAGCCGGCGGCCGTGTCGCAGGTGCGGGGCTCGGTGACCCGGCAGCTGGCGGACTGGGGCCTGGAGGAGCTGGCGTTCACGACGGAGCTGATCCTGAGCGAGCTGGTCACCAACGCCATCCGCTACGGGCGCGGCCCGATCGGCGTGCGGCTGCTCCGGGACCGCACGCTGATCTGCGAGGTCTCCGACCGCAGCACGACCTCGCCGCATCTGCGGTACGCGGCGAGCACGGACGAGGGCGGCCGGGGCCTGTTCCTGGTGGCCCAGCTCGCCGAGCGCTGGGGTACCCGGTACACCTCGAACGGCAAGATCATCTGGGCGGAGCAGCCGCTGCCCTGAGGCGCCCGGGAATGGTGTTGTGGGCATGCCGGTGGCCGGGTGATGATCTCCGTCATGTTCTCGCGCAGGAATCGCCGCCCGAAGTCCCCCGATCTCCTGAAGACCCCCGATCTCCTCAAGGCCTGGGAGTCCCTCGATGCCGGGGACGTGCCCGGCGCGCTGCGGCAGGTGCGGGCGGCCGGCGAGGAGCAGCCGCTCGCCGAGGTGGCGCTGGTGGTGGGGCGGGCAGCCGGGTCGGCCGGTTTCGACGACCTCGCCGAGGCCTGCGCCGCGCTGGTCGCCGCCCCCGAGGACGCGAAGGCGCTCTACCGCTACGGGTGGGCGTGCATCGAGCGCGGCGTGTCCTACCTGGCGGTCCCCGCGCTGCGCGAGGCGCTGCGCCGCAGCGACGGTTCGCCGGCGGTCCTGCACGAACTGGTCTCCGCCTACGAGGACGCGGGCCGGCACCGCGAGGCGGTGGCCGAACTCACGCGCTTCGAGGGCTCCTTCGCGGACTGGCCGACCCGCTATCTGCTGGTCTACAACGCCGTCATGGCCGGTGACCTGGAGGTGGCCCGGCGTCAGCACGCGCTGCTGTCCGACCCGGAGGACGCCCGGTGGCAGGGCCCGCGGGACCGGCAGAACCGGATGCTGGAGCGCGCGGCCGACGCCGGCCGGGCGGGCACGCTCGACGCGGCCGACCTGCGCGGCTGGCAGTACGTGATCGGCGGCACCGTCCTCGGCACCCTGTCGCCGTACGGCTTCGACGCGGGCATGACCGGACGCTACGCCTGGCTGCAGGACACCACCGGCCAGTGTCTGCGCGGTCTGCTGCGGCTGCGCACGCTGCTGGAGGCCGCCGAGGTACCCGTCCGGTCGGTGTCGCTGCTGCCCGACCGGGACTCACGGATCCTCGGTCTCGCCGCGGCCGAGGTCCTGGGCCTGCCGGCCGAGCCGTTCGCCCCCGGCCGCACGGACACCGTCGTCGTCGCCTACGACCTCGACGGGCTCGCGGCGCACGAGGACGGCCCCGATATCGTCCGGGAGCTCTTCGAGCGCGCTCCGGGACAGGTGCTGCACGAGCACGCGAGCTGCTGGACGGACCCGCCCGCGATCACCGCCGACAGCGTCGGCCTGCTCCGTCAGTCGGTCGTGGCGCCCTGGGGCGAGCAGCTGCGGCAGGGCGCGGACGGCGGCGTCGAGCGCGGGCCGGCGGACGGGCGTCCGGAGCGGGAGATCGCCGCGGAGATCGTCGCGGCGGACCCGGCCGGGGATCCGGGGGACGGCGAGGGCCCGGCGGACACCGACGCGGAGTTCGCCGCGTTCGCCACGGCCGTCAGGGGCACATGGCTGCGCGGTGACCGGGCGCGTCTGCGGTCCGCCGGGCCCGTCCCGAGTTCCCGGTTCGCCTGAACCGGAGGAAGCGGTCAGGCGCTCAGCCGCGAGCGCAGCAGGTGCTTCCCCATCTCGGCGCCCTTGCGGCTGTCGGCCTGAGCCTTGTGGAACAGGTCCACGAGTTCGGCGTCGTGCTCGCGTTCGGCGTCCTGGATGTACGTCTCCAGGCGCAGGGCGTTGTCCAGGCACGCCTCGACGTACCAGATCAGGTCGTAGTTCTTGTCGCGGGTGCCGGTGACGCCACCGGTCTCGCTGGTGCTGGTCATACGGGGTCTCCTCCTTCTGTGGACCCTGCCTGCGATTCCGCTTCCGGAGACCCCCGGGTACCCGTGCGACCTGGGGACACACCGCCCGAATCGTCATCCGAGGGCGCGGTCCAGGTTGAAGGCGGCACTGATCAGCGCCAGGTGCGTGAACGCCTGCGGGAAGTTGCCCTGTTGCTCGCCGGTCCGGCCGATCTCCTCGGCGTACAGGCCGAGGTGGTTGGCGTAGGTGAGCATCTTCTCGAACGCCAGCCTGGCCTCGTCGAGCCGGCCGGCCCGCACCAGGGCCTCGACGTACCAGAAGGAGCAGATGGAGAAGGTGCCCTCGTCGCCGCGCAGCCCGTCGGGGCTGGACTGCGGGTCGTAGCGGTAGACGAGCGAGTCGGAGACCAGGTCCTCGGTGAGGGCGTCCAGGGTGGACAGCCACTTGGGGTCGGTGGGGGCGATGAACTTGGCCAGCGGCATCATCAGCAGGGACGCGTCGAGGACGTCACCGCCCTCGGTCTGCACGAAGGCGCCCCGGCACTCGGACCAGCCGCGGTCCATGATCCGCCGGTAGATCGCGTCGCGGGCCTGCCGCCAGCGCCGGTGATCCGCGGGCAGTCCACGGTGGGTGGCGAGGCGGATGGCGCGCTCGATCGCGACCCAGCACATCAGCCGCGAGTACAGGAAGTTCTTGCGGCCGCCGCGGGTCTCCCAGACACCCTCGTCGGGCTGGTCCCAGTGGGCGCAGACCCAGTCGACCAGCCGGCACACGTCGTCCCACTGGCAGCTGGAGATGGGCTGGGCCCACTTGTCGTAGAGGTAGATCGAGTCGATCAGGGCGCCGTAGATGTCCAGCTGGAGCTGGTCGGCGGCGGCGTTGCCGACCCGGACCGGGGCGGAGCCCTGGTGGCCCTCCAGGTGCGGCAGTTCCCGTTCCGGCAGGTCGGTGCGGCCGTCGATGCCGTACATGATCTGCAGCGGGCCGGAGGCGTCGCCGCAGCCGGGACTGATGTGCGTGGTCAGGAACCGCATGAACGCCTCGGCCTCTCCGCTGAAGCCGAGCCGCAGCAGCGCGTAGACGGCGAAGGCGGCGTCGCGCACCCACACGTACCGGTAGTCCCAGTTGCGCTCGCCCCCGAGCTGCTCGGGGAGGCTGGTGGTGGGGGCCGCGACGATGGCGCCGGTCGGGGCGTAGGTGAGCAGCTTCAGGGTGAGGGCGGAGCGGTGCACCATCTCGCGCCAGCGGCCCCGGTAGCGGGACTGGTGCAGCCAGCGCCGCCAGTAGGTGACCGTGGCGTTGAACTGGTGCTCGGCCTCGGCGTGGGCGCAGCCGCGCGGGACCACCGCGCCGTCGACCTGGTCGAGGGCGAACACCGCGGACTCGCCCTCGGCCAGCTTGAAGTCGGCGCGCGCGTCACGGCTGTCGCACTCCAGGTCCACGGTCGACGTCAGCGCCAGCGACCGCCGGGGCGACTCGAACAGGAGCATGCCGTCGACGCCGCGCAAGGTGTGCGGATCGGCGCCGTAGCCGAACCGCGGCGCGACCAGCACCCGGAACGGCACGGTGCCGCGCACGCACACCACACGCCGGATCAGCCGGTGCCGGCCCGCCTCGCCGGGGCCCTCCCCGGTGACGGGCATGAAGTCCTGCACCTCGCCGACGCCGTCCTCGGTGAAGAAGCGGGTGATCAGCACGTTGGTGTCGGGGAAGTAGAACTGCTTGGTGCGCGCCGGTACGGCGGCGGCCAGCTCGAAGGAGCCGCCGCGCTCGGCGTCCAGTACGGCCGCGAAGACGCTGGGGTCGTCGAAGGACGGGCAGCAGTACCAGTCGATCGTGCCGTTGCTGCCGACCAGGGCCACGCTGCGCAGGTCACCGATGAGTCCGTGCTCGGCGATCGGCAGGTAGCGGGGGCTGCGGGCGGCGTCCTCGCGGAAAAGGGTGTCGGCCATCGGCGGCCTCCCGGTGAACGGTGCTCGATGTTTTCCAGCTTAGGAGCGAGTGACCCGCGGTGGCGTGGGCAGGCGCTCGGCACGCGCAACTCGGACGCCTCCGGATGCAGGGTGCGCCGAGGCGCGGAATGGTGAGAGTGTGCCCCGTCAGGCGGCACCGGCACGGATGCGGTCATCCGGACCGAGGAGGAGGCATCATGTCGACATCCACACCCGAAGAGTCCCGGAGGTCGTCCGACGACCACTGCACCCCGGACGCCCTGCTCCACTCCGCTCCGGCGAAGGACGTCTCCCCGGAGGACCTGGTGATGGCGGCGGGCAGGGACGTCACCCCGCAGAACCTCGACTGGGCGCGGCGCAAGCTGGAGACGGAGGGCGCCGCAGCCGTCGAGAAGCTGCTGCCCTAGGGGCGGTCCGGGGACGAGGGAACCGAACGGGAGATCCGGCCGGGCGTGGGCACGCCCGGCCGGCCCGGCACGGTCGCGCGCGCGGGCACCGTGACGCGCCGCGGGCAACTCCTGCGCGGAACCGGGTATTTCGGCGGCTGCCCATCCCTTCCGCGCAGGGCCCGGGGGCTGTCAGACTCCCGAGGGTGCCCGACTTCGACATGCTCGTCATCGGATCCGGACCCGGTGGCCAGAAGGCCGCCATCGCCGCGGCCAAACTGGGCCGCCGGGTCGCCGTCGTCGACCGCCCCGAGATGCTCGGCGGGGTCTCCCTGCACACCGGCACCATCCCCTCCAAGACCCTGCGCGAGGCGGTGCTGTACCTGACCGGCCTGACCCAGCGCGATCTGTACGGGCAGAGCTACCGGCTGAAGGAGGACATCACCGTCGCCGACCTGACCGCGCGCACCCGGCACGTCGTCGGCCGCGAGGTGGACGTCGTCCGCAGCCAGCTCGCCCGCAACCACGTCACCGTGTACTCCGGCACCGCGCGGTTCGCCGGCCCGCACACCGTCGCCCTGGCCGAGGCCTCCGGCCGGGAACGGCGCATCGACGCCGAGCACATCGTGATCGCGACCGGCACCCGGCCGGCCCGCCCGGACAGTGTCGAGTTCGACGGGCGGACCATCATGGACTCGGACAACGTGCTCTCGCTGGAGCGGGTGCCGCGCTCGATGGTGATCGTCGGCGCGGGCGTGATCGGCATGGAGTACGCGTCGATGTTCGCCGCGCTCGGCAGCAGGGTGACGGTGGTCGAGAAGCGTCCCGGGATGCTGGACCTGTGCGACGTCGAGATAGTGGAGTCGCTCAAGTACCACCTGCGGGATCTGGCCGTCACCTTCCGGTTCGGGGAGACCGTCGCCGCCGTCGAGCGGCATGCCCACGGCACGCTCACCGTGCTGGAGAGCGGCAAGAAGATCCCCGCGGACACGGTGATGTACTCGGCGGGCCGGCAGGGGCTCACCGACGGGCTCGGCCTGGACAAGGCGGGCCTCGCGGCGGACCCGCGCGGCCGGATCCCGGTGGACGGTGATTACCGCACCGCGGTGCCGCACATCTACGCCGTCGGCGACGTCATCGGCTTCCCCGCGCTCGCGGCGACCTCCATGGAACAGGGCCGTGCCGCCGCGTACCACGCCTGCGGGGAACCGGCGGGACGCATGCACGACCTGCAGCCCATCGGCATCTACACGATCCCGGAGATCAGCTTCGTGGGCCGGACCGAGGACCAGCTCACCGAGGACCGGGTGCCCTTCGAGGTGGGCGTGGCCCGGTACCGGGAGCTGGCCCGCGGGCAGATCATCGGGGACTCCCACGGCATGCTGAAACTGCTGGTCTCACCGGTGGACCGGACGCTGCTCGGGGTGCACTGCTTCGGCTCGGGCGCGACCGAGCTGATCCACATCGGGCAGTCCGTGATGGGGTGCGGGGGCACGGTGGACTACCTGGTCAACGCGGTGTTCAACTATCCGACGCTGGCGGAGTCCTACAAGGTGGCCGCGCTGGACGCGACGAACAAGCTGCGGCAGATCGATCACCTGGGGGACTGAGGGGGAACCGAGACGGCGTGGAGCGCCGGTCACTCCGGCAGCTCCGTCTCGTCCGGCACCACATGGACGGCGGCCTCCTCGGCCCCCGCCGCTCCCCCGTCGATCCCCACGTCCCGCGCGACCTCCTCCTTCACGGTGTCGGTGCGGGCGCCCTCGTCCGGGGCGACCAGGCGGCCGGCGCGGGACCCGCCCGCCTCGGGGTCGACCGGTTCGCCCGTGCCGCCGGGGAGGTCGCCGATGTCGTCGCCGGCCACCGGCTGCGCGTCGGGCACCTCCTGGCCGAGCCGTTCGTCGAGGGTCTCCCCCTCGTGCTGCTCGGCGGCGGTGGTGCCGTGCTTGGTGACGCCGAGGGGGCGTTCGGGCGGGGAGTAGCCCTCGTCGAGGACGTCGTCGTAGGTGCGCTCGCCGACCGCGTCCTGCAGGTCCAGGGGTCCGGCGTCCTCTTGCTCCTCGTTGGTACCGGTGGGCTGGTAGGCGTCGTCGGCCATCGGGCTCTGCCCGGACTGCTGGTCGGTCATGGTCGCCTCCTTCGCGGCTCGCGGGCGGTCCAGGTCCGCGTTTCCCGCAGCCGGGCGCCTAACCCCGTCGGCGCGCGATCGGCTCAGTCCGCGGACTGTTCGGCCAGGCCCGCCGTCCACTTCTCCTCGATGCGGCCCGCCTTCCACACCAGCAGGGCGACCGCCCAGGTGGCGAAGAAGAGGCCGACGATGACGAAGCCGACGGTGTTGAGGTCGAGGCCGGAGATCCAGTCCCAGAACGCGCCGTGCAGGCCGAGCCGGTCGGCGAGCAGGCCGAGCAGTTCCACGGTGCCGATGACGAGGGCGACCGCCACGGACAGGCCGGTGATGGTGAGGTTGTAGTAGACCTTGCGGACCGGCTGGGAGAACGCCCACTCGTAGGCGAAGTTCATGAACGAGCCGTCGATGGTGTCCAGCAGGGACATGCCCGCCGCGAAGAGCACCGGCAGGCACAGGATGGCGTACCAGGGCAGGCCGGAAGCGGCGCCGGAGCCGGCGAGGACGAGCAGGGCGATCTCCGTGGCCGTGTCGAAGCCGAGGCCGAAGAGCAGGCCGAGGGGGTACATCTGCCACGGCTTGGTGATCGAGCCGGTGACCCGGCCGAGCAGGCGGTTCATGAAGCCGCGGTTGTTCAGCTGCGTCTCCAGCGCCGCCTCGTCGTAGGCACCGGAGCGCATCTGCCGGAAGACCTTCCAGATGCCGGCCAGGACGACGAGGTTGATGCCGGCGATCAGGTAGAGGAAGGTACCGGAGACCGTCGTGCCGATCAGGCCGGTGACCCGGTGCAGGTCGGAGCCGTCGTTCCGGACGGGTCCGGCGAGGGTCTTCATGCCGAGCGAGAGCAGCAGGGCGAGGCCGAAGACGATGCTGGAGTGGCCGAGGGAGAACCAGAAGCCGACCGACAGGGGCCGCTGTCCCTCGCCCATCAGCTTGCGGGTGGTGTTGTCGATCGCCGCGATGTGGTCCGCGTCGAAGGCGTGCCGCATGCCCAGGGTGTAGGCGGTCACGCCGATGCCGATGCCGAAGGACTCCTTGCCGACGCTGAAGTGCTGCGGGGCGATGACGCCGACCAGCGTGCCCCAGCCGATGACGTGCAGGGCGAGCACGAACGCGGCCATCCCGCCGACCCTGATCCACTCCTGCCGCGTCATGGAGCCGCGGACACGGTGCCAGGCCGAGCGCTTGGTCTCGGCCCGGGCGGGGAGGGACGGAGCGGAATCAGGGGCGGCCGTCATCGGGTGGGTCATCCTTCGGTGTGCGGGTACGGCTGCGCAGCACAGCCTCGTGCCATCATCCCGTACTTGCAACCCATGTGCAGTAAAGGCGTCGGCAGGCCTTCCCCATGGGCGGGGAAAGAAGCCGTGGGCGAAAGCCATGGATGGGAAAGAAGCCATGGGTGGGAAAGAGCCATGAGCGCGGAAGGGCCCGCCGTGCGGAGTGGGGGGTCAGGCGGAGAGCATGCCCCGGCCCAGCCAGTCCCCGGTGTCCCGCACGCCGGGCAGCGCGAAGAAGTAGCCGCCGCCCGTCGGGGAGATGTAGTCGACCAGGGGCTCGTCGATCAGCCGCGTCTGCACGGCCTCGAACTGGCGCTTGACGTCCTGCTGGTAGCAGCAGAACACCAGGCCCATGTCGAGGTTGCCGACGTTGTCCACGCCCCGGTCGTAGTTGTAGCCGCGGCGCAGGATGCGGGAGCCGTCCGTCCGGGCCGTGCGGGGGTTGGCGAGGCGGATGTGGGCGTCGAGCGGGATCGCGGTGCCGTGCGGGTCCTTGGCGTACTGGGGGATGTCGGTCTCCTTGGCGCCGTCGAGCGGGGCGCCGGTGTCCTTGCGGCGGCCGAACATCTTCTCCTGCTCGGTGAGCGAGACCCGGTCCCAGAACTCGACCAGCATGCGGATGATCCGGACGACCTGGTAGCTGCCGCCCCTGGTCCAGGCGGGCTCGCCCTGTCCTTCGCCGACCCAGATGAGCTTGCCGGTCTCGCGGGCGGAGGTGACGTCCGGGTTGGCGATGCCGTCCTTGAAGCCGAGCAGGTTGCGCTGGGCCCCGGTGGGCCGGGGGGCGTTCTGGAAGCCGTCGATGCGCCACTTGATCTGCATGGCGCCCCGGGTGTGCCGGGCTATGTCACGCAGCGCGTGCAGCACGGTGTCCTGGCTCTGGGCGCAGATCTGCAGGGAGAGGTCGCCGTGGCACTCGGCCGCGTTCAGGTGGTCGTTGGGGAAGGTCCGCATCGGGGTGAGCCGGGCGGGCCTGGCCTTGGCGAGGCCGTAGCGGTCGTCGAAGAGGGAGGCGCCCACGCCGACGGTGACCGTGAGGCCGTCCGCGGGGACCTGGGGGCCGAGGATGCCGTTGTCGGAGGGCGGCGCGCCGACCCCGAGGTCGGCGGGGGCGCCGCCGGAGGTGAGGAAGCGGGCCCGCTCGGTGAGGGTCCGCAGCAGGTCGGTGAGGCCCTTGCGGTCGTCGGCGATGACGTCGAGGGAGACGAAGGTGGCGGCGGCCGGCGCCGGGGTGGTGATGCCGGCCTGGTGGTCGCCGTGGAAGGGGATCCTCACCGTGCCGTCCGCGCCGGTGGCCTGCGCCTCGGCCGTGCCGCCGCTCTCGCCGAGGGCGAAGCCGCCGCCGGCCAGCACCGCTCCGGCGGCACCGGCGCCCAGGGCGGTCCGCACGAAGGAGCGGCGGGCGGGGCCGGCGGGGCAGGTCGGCGTGTCGGCGGTCGGCATCGGCGGGTTCCCTTCGGGGTGCTCGGGGTGTTCGGGGCGCTGGTGCGCGGTGGTCATCAGGCGGACTTCCGGATCTCGAGGAGGTCCGGGACCGGGGCGAGGTCTTCCAGCAGCTGGCCGGTGGCGCCGTCGAGGCGCTGCTTGTCGGCGGCGGCGAGCCGGTCGACGGCGGTCCAGTGGGACCCGGCGTGGGCGGCGTCCAGGAGCTTCTGCACGCGCGCGACGTCCGCGTCGACGGTGGGCAGCAGCTTCGGCGCGCGAGCGGTGAGCAGCGGCTTCAGGACGGTGAGCAGCTCGCGGGTGCCCGAGAGGTTGGCGTCGGCGGTGGCGAGGTTCGTGCCGCTGCCCTCGTCGGTGTCGCCGGTCAGCTCGAACTGCAGGGTGTTCTCGAGGATCTCGTGCGCACGCAGCGGCAGGTCGCCGGGGGCGAACTCCTGGCCCGGGAACGCCTTGCGGAGCCCGGCGGCGTCCGTGGCGAGCTGCTGCGCGGGTCCGGTCAGCTCCTTGGCCGGCCGGCCGTGCCACAGGCCGTACTCGAGCCGGTGGAAGCCGCTGAAGTCCTTGTCGTCGACGCCGTCCGGCAGTCCGTCGGCGCGGCCGTCGATCTTCTGGTCGAAGTCCTCGAAGGTGCCGTAGGCGGCGCCGAGGGAGGCGTAGGTGCGGTGGGCGGTCAGCCAGTCGGTGCGGGCCTTGCCCAGGTGGCCGCCCTCGATGTCGTCGGCGAGCGTCCTGGTCTGGCCGACGAGGGTGTCCAGGCCCTGCCCGACGTACGTCCTGTACGCCTTCAGGGGTGCGGCGAGGTCCTGCTCGGAGACGGGCACGACCGGCTTGGCCGCGCCGCCGCCGCTGACGCTGACCGGCTTGGAGGTGACCGCCCTGCCGCCGGTGGGGACGCAGCGCCAGGCGTAGGTGCCGCCGGCGACGGTGGCGACGAGATCGCGGGTGGTGCCGGGGGCCAGGCCCTCGATCTCGCCGTAGACGGCGCCGGTCGACGGGTCGACCAGGTACACCTCTGAGGTCTTGTCGCCGGTGTTGCGCATCTGGAACGTCTGCCGGCCCGGCTCCGGGGCGGCGAACCCCTTGCCGCACTCGGTCTCGGAGACGGCGACGGTCTGGTCTCCGGCGGGCTTGGGCCGGGAGAAGGCGACGACGAGTCCGGCGAGGACGGCGGGTACGGCGACCACGGCGGCCGGGACCACCCAGACCGGCCGGCGCCGCTCGGGCCGGGCCGGCTTCGGCCGCTGCGCGGGGCGCTCGGCGGCGGGGCCGGGCGCCGGCGCCCGTACGCCGCGGACGAACAGGCTCATCACGACGGCCAGGTAGGCGACGTAGGCCGCGACCTGGAGCCAGGTCATGGTGGGGGTCAGGTTGAACACGCCCTGGACGAGGGTGCTGTACCAGGAGCCGGCGTCGACGCTGCCGGCGAGGTCCACCGCGTAGGCGGTCCTGCCGGGCAGCACACCGCCCTCCTGGAGGTCGCGCAGGCCGTAGCCGAGGACGCCGGCGGCGATGACGATCAGGACGGCGCCGGTGGCGGTGAAGAACTTCGTGAGGTTGATCTTCAGGACGCGCCGGTACAGGCCCCAGCACAGGCCGGCCGCGATGACCAGGCCGATGCCGGCGCCGGCCAGCGGGCCCGCGGACTCGCCGGCCGCCCGCGCGGTGGTCCACAGGAAGAGGGCGGTCTCCAGGCCCTCGCGGCCGACGGCGAGGAAGGAGGTGAGGATCAGCACACCGGAGCCCATGGCGAGCGCGCCGGTGACCTTCTCCTTCAGCTCGCCGGAGAGGCTGCGGGCCGAGCGGCGCATCCAGAACACCATGGCGGTGACGAACGCGACGGCGATCACGCTGAGGGTGCCGCCGAAGGCCTCCTGGGCGGTCTGCGGCATCGACGCGGCGGTGAAGGTGAGGACGGCGCCGAAGCCCATGGCCACACCGACGGCGGCCAGGACGCCGGTCCACACCTGGGCGAGACGCGAGCGGGCCCCGGCCCGGACGAGGGTGGCGACCAGGATGGAGACGATGAGCCCGGCTTCGAGTCCCTCCCTCAGCCCGATCAGGAAACTCGGAAACGCGTCGTCCCACATGCCCTGCTGCCCTCCCCGGTTAGTGAAGGCATGCCTTACCTTCGCGGACCATCATGACCACGGCCGTGTAGTCAGCCGGTCATAAAGCGGCAATGCCCGGGCAAAGTCCGGGAACGATCGCCACCCTCCGTTCGTCTACAGTTCGGTAGACGGTCTACAAATGTGTAGTCGGATCTTGCCGACCCGTCCTAGGAAAGGGTGCACGGCGATGGCCACTCCCCCACCCCTGTCGTCGCAGCTCGCGGTCAACGTGCTCGACGCCCACTCGCTGCTGGGCGCCTTCGGCGTGCTCGGCGTCGGCGTGGTGCTGTTCGCCGAGACGGGCCTGCTGATCGGGTTCTTCCTGCCGGGGGACTCGCTGCTGTTCACGGCGGGGCTGCTGTGCACGGGGGCGTCGGACAGCGGGGTGCACCTGTCGCTCGGCCCGCTCCTCGTCACGGCGGCCGTCGGCGCGCTGGCCGGCTCGCAGTGCGGGTTCCTGCTCGGCCGGAAGGCGGGCGGCGCGCTGCTGGCCCGCAGCCGGTCGCCGAAGCTGCACGAGGGCGCGCGGCGGGCCGAGGAGCTGCTGGACCGGTACGGCCATGCGAAGGCGATCGTGCTGGCCCGCTTCGTGCCCGTGGTGCGCACGGTGCTGAACCCGATGGCCGGGGCGCTCGGCGTGCCGGCCCGGACCTTCACCCTCTGGCAGGTGGCGGGCGGCCTCGTCTGGAGTCTCGGTCTCACGCTCGGCGGATACGCGCTGGGCTCCTCGATCCCGAATGTCGACACGTATCTGCTGCCGCTGATCGCGCTGATCGTCGTCGTGTCGCTGCTCCCGGTCGCCGCCGAGGTGCTGCGCTCCCGCAGGGCCGCGAAGGAGGCCCGATGACGGCGCTCGCCCTGTCCGGGGCTTCGGTCGACGGACCGCTCTACACGGACGTGGTGGACCTCGCGCACCGCTCCCCGGCCTGGCTGGACGACACGGTCGCGGTGTGGTCGGCGTACGGACTGGGGGTGTTCGCGCTGCTCATGCTCGCGGGCTGGTGGCGGGCCCGCCGTCTGGGCGCGGCCGACGCGCTGACGGCTCTCGCCGTGCCGGTGGCCGTGCTGGTGGCGTACGGCGTGAACAGCGGGGTGAAGCTGCTGGTGCGCGAGGACCGGCCCTGCCGGGGGCTGGCCTTCCGCACCCTGGAGGCGTGTCCGGCGCGCGGTGACTGGTCCTTCCCGAGCAATCACACGGCGATCGCGTGCGCCGCCGCCGTCGCCCTGTTCTTCGTCGCCCGCTCGCTCGGGGTGCTCGCCTCGGTGTGCGCGCTCGCCATGGCGGCGTCGCGGATATGGGTCGGGGTGCACTATCCGCACGACGTCGTCGCGGGTGCGGTGACCGGCGCGGCGGCCGGGTTCCTGGTGATGCGGCTGGTGCGGCGCCGGCCGGCGGGGCTGGCGGGGCGGCTGTCCGGGACCTGGCTGCGCCCGCTGCTGGTGCCATGAACCGCGCGCAGGCCGCACCCGAGGAAGGGGCCGTGAAGCGCCCGACGGCCGCGCGTCGGGCGGGTGCCGTGGGCCTGGGTGCCTGGGTGGCGTTCGCCGTGCTGGCCCTGGCGGTGACCCGTGGCCACGGGGGCCCGCTCGGCCCGGACCAGGGCCTGCTGTCCTGGTCCGTCGGCCACCGTCCGCCGGAGGCCGTGGCGGTCGCGCGCGGGCTGACCGCCACCGGCACGGGGGTCGTGCCCTACCTCCTGGCGGTCCTGGCCGGGCTGATCGCGGGCCGCACCGCGCGGCAGCGGCTGCTGGCCGTGCCGCTCGCCGTCTGCTGCCTCGCCGCGGGCCAGGCGGTGCGGTACGGCGTGATGGAGCTGGTCGGCCGGCACCGGCCGCCGTCCTACGACTGGCAGACGCACCCCTCGGGCTGGTCGTTCCCCTCCGGGCACACCACCACGGCTGCGCTGACGGCCGGCCTGCTGATCCTGGCCCTGTGCCTGCGCGCCCCGCGCGGCCGGACCACGATGTGCCTGGTGGCCGCCTGCTGGGCGGCAGGGGTCGGGCTGACCCGCGTCTTCCTCGGCGTGCACTGGTTCACCGATGTGGTCGCCGGCTGGCTGTTCGCCGTCGGCTGGTCCGGCCTCCTTCTGTGGGCGGCGGCCGGCCGGCTGCCCGCGTGCCGCGTTCCCGCCGAACGCCGGGCGAGATCACGCTGAACCGGAGTCCAAGCCGGCCGCGGCGCGGGCCGCCCCGGCGGGCGGCGCGCTGACCGGTCCGATCCCCCTCCCGGCCGGCTCCTGAGGTCTCCCCCTGTCCTCACAGCGCCTTGCGGCGCATCAGCACCCCGAGCACCAGCAGGCCCGGCAGCAGGGGCAGCCAGACGGTCAGCATGCGGTAGCCGAGCACCGCGGAGGCGGCCGCCGCCGCGGGGGTGCCGGTGGCGGTGAGGGCGTAGGCCAGCGCGGCGTCGAGGGTGCCGAGGCCGCCCGGACTGGGCAGCAGGGCGGCGGCGCTGCTGGCGGCGAGGTACAGCAGGGCCACCTGGAGCGGGGGCAGCGGTACCGCGACGGCCCGGGTGACGGCGATGAGGACCAGCGCGTGCAGGGCGGCGAAGGCGAGGGAGCCGCCCCACAGGGCCGCCGCGCGGGCCGGCCCGGTGTGCAGCGCGCGGATGTCGGCCAGTACGGCGGTGAGGGCCCGGCGGCACCGTGGCCACCAGGGCGTCAGCGGCAGGGCCGCCACCAGCAGAAGGGCGCACGGTACGGCGGCGAGCACGGCCGGGGTGAGGTGCGGCAGCCGCAGCAGGCCGGGGCAGGCGGGGGCGAGCAGTGCGATCAGGACCAGGCGGACGGCCCCGCCGGCGGTGGCCTTGACGGCGAGCGCGCTGGCCGAACGTGCCGTGGGCAGCCCGCAGCGCATCAGGAACCGCAGGTTCACCGCGCCCGCGCCCAGCCCCGCGGGCAGCAGGTGGTTGGCGGCGGAGGCGGCGAACTGGGCGGCGACCAGCCGGGGCCCGGGCAGCCGCCGCAGGACGGCACCCTGCTGGGCGAGCGCCGAGGCGGCCCAGGTACCCACGGCCGCGGTCGCGCCGAGCAGCAGCCAGCCCGGGTCGGCCCCGGCCAGCCGCCCGGCGCCGCTCTCCAGCGTGGCCCAGTGCCGGCGGGCCAGGTACAGCACGCCGAGCAGGACGGCGAGGCAGACACCGGCGTGCCAGCGGGCGCGGCGCCGCCGGGCGGCGGTGCGCTCCGCGGGAGCCGCGCGGGGTCCGTCCGCGGTGGGGCCCGTGGGCTCTGCGGGCGTGACGGTCGTCGGTGCTTCCACGGATGCCTTTACGGGAGATGTCATGCGCCGCCCTCCGGCACGACGTAGTACAGCCGCTGGTCGCCGAGCGGCACGGACACCCAGGCGCGGGCGTACGCGGGCGGCCGGGAGCCCTTCGGCACCAGTGCGGCCACCGGCAGACGCCGGGCGGTCAGGGCGATGCCGTGCTCGGTGCTGTTGGCGTTGTGCCCGGTCGTGGCGGCGGAGGAACAGCCGGCGTAGAACGCCACCGGGATGGCCTCGTTCCCGGTGACCAGGCAGGGCGGCCGGACGCCCAGGCGGTGCAGCTCGGCCGCGGTGCGCGACCAGACCCGGTGTGCGGCGGTGGTGCCCCGCACGAGGTGTACGAGAACGGCCAGCTGGACCACGAGATGGGCTGCGAGCCCGAGGCAGACCAGGGTCACGACGACCGGGCGCCGGGACGGGCGCGAGGCGGTCACCAGGTGCGCGAGCGCGCCGGCGACGGGGAGGACGAGCAGGGCGTAGGCGGGCAGCAGGAAGCGGGGCGCGGCGTAGCCGATGAGGAACAGGTAGGGGAAGGCGGCCGTGGCCGCGCAGGCGAGCGGCAGCGCCGTGGCCGCCGTGCGCCGGGCGCGGACCGCGACGGTCAGCCCGAGCGCGGCGAGCGGGGGCAGGACGTACCACCAGACGGTGACCGCCGGGTTCGGCAGGTCGCCGGTGCACGGCCGGCACAGCGCCCGCCCGCCCAGGCTGCGCAGCTGGTCGACGACGGCGAGGTGCCAGCCGAGACCGCCCTGGATCGCCGAGCCGGCCGACAGCCTGCGCGCCAGGCCGCCGTAGCTCGTGCAGGCCTCGACCACCCATTCGACGGCCCCCGCGGCGAGCCCGCCGAGCAGGACGGCCAGGGTCCGCCAGGCGCGGCCGAGGAGGCCGAGCGCGAGCAGCGGCAGGACCGTCCAGACGGCGTCGACGGGCCGCATCCACGCCATCAGTGCCGCGCCCGCCGCGAGGCCCCACACGGCGGCCCGGTCCCGGGGGTGCGCGCGGGTGCGCAGGAAGCAGGCGACGGTGGCCAGGGCGCCGACGGCGACCCAGTAGTTGGGCATGGCCTGGGGACCGTAGAAGAGGGTCACCCACAGGGAGGCGAAGAGGGCGCCGGCCAGGGCGAGCACGCGGGCCGGGAGCAGGCCGCGCCAGGTCCGCAGGGCGAGGAACAGGGCGAGGCCGGAGAGGAGGGCGAGGTAGATCCGCAGCAGCGCGGTCGAGGAGGACCAGGAGGCGACCGGCGCGACGAGCAGGGAGACGCCCCGGGCGCGCGGGGCGCTGAAGAAGGCGGCCGGGGCGTGGGCGGAGACCTGGCTGACGTAGACCGTCTCGTCCCAGCCGAGGCCCATCCCGGGCCGGACGAGGAGCAGTTGGGCGAGGGTGAAGGCGGCGGCCACGGCCGCGAGCGGGGCGGTGACTCCGCGGTGCGAGAGGTCGTCGGGCGCGCGGCGGGGGCGCTCGCGCCGGAGTCCGGCGAGTGTGTCGTGCGCGCTGCCGGCCATGATCACCCCTCTGTTCCCGCCGCCCGGCGGGCCGCTGCCACCCTACAGTCTGTAGGGTGACAGACGGGAGGCGGGGGAAACACGGCCAAACTATCCCCTAGGGGGCGCCTCGGCCCGAGCAGGTGCGGCCATCCGGGGGCGCCCCTACGCGCTGTAAGGTTGGAGCATGGCTGGCACAGGGTCCCGGGGCAGATCGGAGCGGCGTGGCGCCGGGGCGCTGGAGAGCGAGGTACTGGCCGCCCTCTGGGCGACGGAGCGGCCGCTGACCCCGGCGGAGATCCAGGCCGAGATCGACGGCGACCTCGCCTACAACACCGTGCACACCATCCTCAAACGCCTGTACGACAAGGGGCTGGTGCTCCGTGACGCCGACGGGCGGCGGGGCGCGTACCGGCCCGCGAAGAACGCGGCGGAGCTGACCGCCGAGGCGATGCACGAGGCCCTGGACCGGGGCCCGGACCCGATCGCCACGCTCCAGCAGTTCGTGACCGGACTCAGTCCCGAGGAGGAGCGGGCGCTGCGCGAGCTGCTCGCCGGAGGGGGCGCATGAGGTACGACGTGTACACCCCCCTGCTGCTGTCGCTGGTGCTCGCCCTGGCCGGCCCGGCGATCGCCCCCAGGGTCGCTCCGGCGCTCGCCACACGCGTGCTGACCTCGGCCGCCGTACTGACCGCTGCGGCCACCACCTGGTCGCTGGTGCTGCTGGCCGCCGCGCTGCTCGGGGACGCGCCACCGGTGGTCCGCGAGGCCCGGCAGGACGGGCATCCGGTGGTGGACCCGGTGCCGGAGGCGATCGGGCTGGCCGCGTGTGCGGCGCTGCTGGTCGTCGCCCTCAGGGTGCACCGCGCGGTGCGGGCCGAGCGGCGCACCCGGCGGGCACTGCGCCGGCTGTGCACGGGGCAGCCCGCGGACACCGAGCTGATCGTCGCCGCCTCCGCGGTGCCGCAGGCCTTCGCGATCCCCGGCCGGCCGGGCCGGATCCTGGTCACCTCCGCGATGCTGAGCGCGCTCCCGCCCGGCGAGCGGCGGGTGCTCCTCGCGCACGAGCGCGCCCACCTCACGCACCGGCACGGGCCGCTGGTGACGGCGGCGACACTCGCCGCGGCCGCCAACCCGCTGCTGACGCCGGTGCGTTCGGCCGTCACCTTCCTCGTGGAGCGCTGGGCGGACGAGCAGGCGGCGAGCGCGGTCGGGGACCGGCGGGCCACCGCCCGGGCGCTGGCCCGGGCCGCGCTCTGCGCCGGCCGGGCCCGCACGGCCTGCGCCCTGCAGTTCACCGACCGGGCCGTCACCCGCCGCATCGCGGCCCTGCAGACCGGCCCGCCGCCGTCGCTGTGGCCCGCCGCGCTGGCCGTCCTCGTGCTCGGCGCGCTCGCGGCGCTGCTCGCCGCCGACGCCACCGGCGACCTGCTGGCCGTACTGTCCGGCGCGCTGGACTGAGACAGCGCGCCCCGTCGGTGGGCGCGCCGAACCGGCCACGCCGCGACGGACCTCCACCGTCCGGCGGGAGGCGCCGGAGTCCGCGGCCACCCGGCACCGGGCGCACGGCAACACCCGCCTCCCGCCGTCGGCCGGGCTCGGCCGGCAGGAGCCTCAGCCGCCGTTCGGCGCGCGGTGCGGCGGCTGTTCGGGGGCGGGTCGGCGCGTCACCGGCGGCACGGTCCGCACGGCCGGGTCGTCGGTGCCGACCGTCAGCGGCTCGCCGTGGTGGTGCAGGGTCAGCGGCGGGCCGTCCAGCAGCAGGTAGGTGGCCTTGTCGGCGCCGATGTCCACGCGCAGCCGGCGCCCGCGGAACTGGACGTTGAAGGCGAGCCGGCGCAGCCGTTCGGGCAGCCGGGGCGCGAACCGCAGCCGGTCGCCGGCCCGGCGCATCCCGCCGAAGCCCGCCACCAGCGCCATCCAGGTACCGGCCAGCGAGGCGATGTGCAGCCCGTCCCGCGTGTTGTGCTCCAGGTCCCGCAGGTCCATCAGCGCGGCCTCGGCCGTATAGGCGTAGGCGAGGTCCAGATGGCCCGCCCGGGCGGCGACGACGGCCTGGCAGCAGGCGGACAGGGAGGAGTCCCGTACGGTCAGCGGCTCGTAGTAGGCGAAGTTCCGGGCGATCTGCTCCTCGTCGTGCTCCGCGTCGAACCAGTCGCCGCAGGTGTACAGGGCCAGCACCAGGTCGGCCTGCTTGACGACCTGTTTGCGGTACAGGTCGAAGTAGGGGAAGTGCAGCAGCAGCGGGTACTGGTCGGGGCGGGTGCCGGCGAAGTCCCAGCGCTGGTAGCGGGTGAACCCGGCGTGCTGTTCGTGGACGCCGAGTTCGTGGTTGTACGGGACGTGCATCGCCTCGGCCGCGTCCCGCCAGCCGGCGCCCTCCTCCTCGTCCACGCCGAGCCGGCGCGCCTCGCGGGGGTGGCGTTCGACGGCGTCGGCGGCGGCTAGCAGGTTCTGCCGGGCCATCAGGTTGGTGTAGGTGTTGTCGTCCGCGACCGCGCTGTACTCGTCGGGCCCGGTGACGCCGTCGAGGTGGAACACGCCGTGCGCGTCGTGGTGGCCGAGCGAGCGCCACAGCCGGGCCGTCTCCACCAGCAGTTCCACCCCCGCCTCGCGCTCGAAGGCGGTGTCGCCCGTGGCCTCGACGTAGCGGACGACCGCGTCGGCTATGTCGGCGTTGACGTGGAAGGCGGCGGTGCCCGCCGGCCAGTACGCCGAGCCCTCCGACCCGGCGATGGTCCGCCACGGGAACGCGGCCCCGCCGAGCCCCAGCTGGGCGGCGCGCTCGCGGGCCTCGTCCAGGGTGTTGTACCGCCAGCGCAGCGCCTCGGCGACGGCCGCGGGCGCGGTGTGGGTGAGCAGGGGCAGCACGAACATCTCGGTGTCCCAGAAGGCGTGCCCGTCGTAGCCGGAGCCGGTCAGTCCCTTCGCCGGGATCGCGCGCTGCTCGGCGCGGGCCCCCGCCTGCAGGACGTGGAACAGCGCGAACCGGACGGCCTGCTGGATCTCCTCGTCGCCCTCCACCTCGACGTCGGCGCGCGCCCAGAAGTCGTCCAGGCAGGCCCGCTGGTCGGCCAGCAGGCCCTGCCAGCCGTCGTGCGCGGCGGCGGCGAGCGCGGCGTCGACCTGGTCGGCCATCGCGGGCAGCGAGCGGGTGCCGGACCAGCCGTGCGCGACCAGCTTCTCCACCCGGAGCGTCTGCCCGGGCTCCAGCACGGAGGTGACGGTCAGCCGGGCCACGTCGATGTCGCTCTCGCTGCGGGTGGTGGTGCGCTCCGGGCCGCTGACGACGTGGTCGGCGGCCACGGCCACCCGCAGGCCGCTGCGCCGGGTGCGGTGCACCAGCCGCAGCCGGTCACCGGAGGAGAAGTGGTCCTCCTGCTCCAGCGGGGACTGCAGTGCCATCGCCGCGCGCGGGTCGCCGTCGGACCCGGGCAGGCTCTCGTTGGCGACCAGCTCCGACTGGATCACCACCCGGGTGCGGCAGTCGACCGGCTCCACCTCGTAGGCGACGGCGGCGACCGCGCGCTGGGTGAGCGACACCAGCCGCGTCGAGCGCACCCGGACCGTGGAGCCGGCCGGGGAGGTCCACTCGCAGGTCCGCTCCAGGACCCCGCGACGCAGGTCCAGCACCCGCTCGTGGGAGACGAGCCGGCCGTAGCGCAGATCGAACGGCTCGTCGTCCACGAGCAGCCGCAGGACCTTGCCGTTGGTGACGTTGATGACCGTCTGGCCCGACTCGGGATAGCCGTACCCGGCCTCCGCGTACGGCAGCGGGTGCACCTCGTGCACGCCGTTGAGGTAACTGCCGGGCAGACCGTGCGGTTCGCCCTCGTCGAGGTTGCCGCGCCAGCCGACATGGCCGTTGGACAGTGCGAACACCGACTCGCTCTGGGCGAGGACGTCGAGGTCGAGGGCGGTCTCGCGGACGGCCCACGGCTCGACGGCGTACGACCGGTCGGTGATCACTGCTTGCCTCCCAGCTCGGCGAGATCCTTGACGACGACGCTCGCCCCGTGCGCGTACAGCGCGTCGGCCTGGCCCACCCGGTCCAGTCCGACGACGTAGCCGAAGCCTCCCGCGCGGCCCGCGTCCATGCCGGCCAGCGCGTCCTCGAACACGGCCGCCCGCGACGCCTCCACGCCGAGGTCCCGGGCGGCGGCCAGGAAGGTGTCGGGGTGCGGCTTGCCCGGCAGGTTCCGCTCGGCGGCGACCACGCCGTCGATGCGGACGTCGAAGAAGTGCTCGGCGCCGACGGAGCGCAGCACGTCCCGGCAGTTGGCGCTGGAGGAGACGATCGCCGTGCGCAGCCCCTGCGCGCGGACCGCCTCCAGATAGCGCAGGGTGCCCTCGTAGGCCTCCACGCCCCCGGTGCGGATCTTCTCCAGCAGCAGGCGGTTCTTGCGGTTGCCGAGCCCGTGCACGGTGCGCGCGTCCGGCGGATCACCCGGACCGCCCTCGGGCAGCCGGATGCCGCGCGAGTCGAGGAAGGCGCGGACGCCGTCGGCGCGGGGGCGGCCGTCGACGTACTCGTCGTATTCGGCGACCGCGTCGAACGGCCGCGCCTGCGCGCCCTCGTAGTCCCGCAGGAAGGCGTCGAAGGTCTCCTTCCAGGCGGCCGCGTGCACGACGGCCGTCTTGGTGACCACCCCGTCGAGGTCGAAGAGGCAGGCCTGGATGGTGTCGGGCAGACCGAGCTGAGTCATACCCAGGACTGTTCCCCGTCGAGCGCCGTCCAGTGGGTGGCGCACGCCACACGTGTGCGCGCGGGCCCGGTGACACACTCTGCTGTGTGCCGCTGACCTTCGACGACCTCCTCGCCCGCGCCCGCGCCCTCACCGGGGGCGGCCGGCGCGCGATCCTCGGCATCGCCGGCAGCCCCGGAGCGGGCAAGACGACCCTCGCCGAGCGCCTGGTGGGCGCCCTCGGCGGCGACGGCACGTGCTGGGCGGCACACGTCCCCATGGACGGCTTCCACCTGGCCGACGCCGAACTGGACCGGCTGGGCCGCCGGCACCGCAAGGGCGCCCCGGACACCTTCGACCCGGCCGGGTACGCGGCGCTGCTGCGGCGGCTGCGCGAGGACACCGACGACGTGGTGTACGCGCCCGGCTTCGAACGGGTGCTGGAGCAGCCGGTCGCGGGCGCGATCCCGGTGCCGCCGGCCGCCCGGCTGGTGGTGACCGAGGGCAACTACCTGCTGGTGGAGGAGGGTTCGTGGGCGCGGGTACGGCCGTGCCTGGACGAGGTGTGGTTCTGCGAGATCCCGGAGGACGAGCGGATCCGCCGCCTGGTAGCCCGGCACGAGGAGTTCGGCAAGGACCGCGCGGCGGCCGTGGCCTGGGTGCGGGGCACCGACCAGCGCAACGCGGACCTGGTCGCGGCGACCCGGGACCGGGCGGACCTGGTGGTGCCGGCGGGCGCACTGCCCGCCCCCGCTCTCCCCGAGGGCTGACGCTCAGCGGCGCAGGGTGAGCACCGGACCGATGGCCGTGCGCCAACTGCCGCAGCCGCGCGCACTGTTCCTCCCGGCGAGGGCGAGCAGGGTGGTGACGCCGAGGGAGGTGTCACCGGTGTCGGAGCGGGCGTCGGGGTGTTCGAGGCTGCCTCGGGCGTGAGGCGGGCGGGAGCCGTGCCGGCCGGCTTCCCGGGCGGTCGGAGCGGGCCGGGGTGAACCGCGGCCGGCCGCGGGCCGTACCCGTGGGCACGGCAGAGGGTCTGCCGGTACGACTCGTGCAGCGGTGACGCCCCCGGTGCCACCGTGGGGCGGATGATGGCGCGCATACAGCACACGGCTTCGGCACCCGAGGCTCCCGTCGCCGGGCCCCTGCGGCCCCCACGCGGGTACGCCCGTGTGCGCCGGCACCGGCGGTGGCTGGTGCCGGCGCTGGTGGCACTGCTGCTGGCCCAGATGGCCGCGGCCATGGTGACGACGGCCCTGCGGCAGACGCCTACCATCGACGAGCCGGTGTACGTCGCGACGGCCACCGACTACCTCCACGAGCACCGGGTGCGCTACAACCCCGAGCATCCGCCGCTGGGGAAGCTGCTGATCGCGGCCGGTGTGGCGGTGGCCGGCCCGCACTACGACCCGTCGTACACCGGCACGCAGGGGGACGTGGGCCGGTATCTGCTGTACGAGTCGGGCAACGATCCCTGGCGGCTGATGCTGTGGGCGCGGCTGCCGGTGATCGTGCTGACGCTGCTGTTCGGGCTGGTCGCCTTCGCGTTCGCCCGCGAGGTGGCGGGCACGGCGGGCGCCCTGGCGGCGCTCGCGCTGTACGCCTTCTCCCCCGATCTGATCGCGCACGGATCGCTGGCGACGCTGGACGTGCCGGCGGCCGGGTTCGTCCTGACGTCGGCGTGGCTGGTGTGGCGGGCGCGCCGCCGTCCGGTCCGCTGTCTGGCGCTCGCCGGGGCGGCGCTGGGGGCGGCCGTGGCCACGAAGATGAGCGCACTGCCGGCGGTCCCGGTGCTGCTGGCCCTCGCGGCGGTCTCCGCCGCGGCCGCGGCCCGGTCCGGCGCCGGACGGCCCGCCGGTGCCCGCCGGACAGCGCTTTCCGCGCTCCGGGGCGCCGCCGTCGTCGCGGTGGTGGCCGTCGGGGTGGTGTGGGCGGTGTATCTCGCGGTCGATCCGCGGCTGCGGTTCGCGCCCGCCGAGCCGGTCCCGGCCCTGCACGGTCTGCGGGGCACGGTGGTGGACCTGCTGCCGGTGCCGGAGGCGTACCGGGCGGGGATGCGGGTGCAGTTCGGGCTGGAGGCCTACCCGTGGCAGGGCTTTCTGTTCGGGCACGTGTACACCGGTTCCCTCTGGTACTACCTGCCGGCCGCCCTGCTGGTGAAGACACCGCTCGGGCTGCTGGCGCTGGGTTCGGCCGGCGCCGTGGCGGTCGTGGCGGTACGGCGGCTGCGGCCGGCGGCGCCGTACCTGCTGCTGCCGCCCCTGGTGCTGCTGGCGGCGGCGATGACGGGCTCGCGGGACTTCGGGACGCGGTACGCGTTGTTCGTGCCGATGTTCCTGGCGGTCGCGGCGGCGTGTGTGCCGGCGCTGCGGTGGCGCCGGGCCGTGCTGCCGGCCGGTGCGCTGGTGCTGTTCGTGGCGGTCAGCTCCCTGCGGACGTACCCGTACTACCTGCCGTACTCCAACGAGGCCTTCGGCGGTCCGGCGCACACCCACGAGCTGCTGCACGACTCCAACGTGGACTGGGGCCAGGACCTGGGCCGGCTCGCGGACCGGCTCCGGCAGCGGTATCCGGGCGAGCGGGTGTGGCTCGTGTACAAGGGCAGCGGTGTGCCCGCGTACTACGGCATCCACGCCGCCGATCCGCGCACGGTCCCCGCGGAGAGGGTGCACGGGCTGCTGGTGGTGTCGGACTCCTCGGCCGCCAAGGCGCGCGGGCGGCTGGCCGAGCTGATCGCCACCAGTCACCCGGTCGGCGAAGTGGGGCATTCGATCAGCCTCTTCCGGCGGTGAGCCGGATCGCTCGAGCCGCTGGTCACGACCCTTGGTGAGCTATGTTTTGTGGTCGTGGGAGACAAAGGAGGCGGACCGGTGCCCTCGCCGCAGCAGGCACGCGCACAGGCAGCAGCGATCACCTCGGGCAAGGCCGTGCCCGAGACCGAGGCCGCGCCGACGTCCCAGCTCCGCGAACTGTTCGACGGCCCCCGGCTCTCGCCCGGCCAGCGGCGCATCGCCCAGTACCTGATCGAGCACATCACCGAGGCCGCGTTCCTGTCGATCACCGAGCTGGCCGACCGGGTCGGGGTCAGCCAGCCCTCCGTCACCCGCTTCGCCGCCGCCGTGGGCTTCAGCGGCTACCCGGCGCTGCGGGAGCGGCTCCAGGCGATCGCGCTGAGCACGCTCGCCGGCGCCCCCGCCGAGGAGAACATCGCCAACGAGCTGCAGGCGGCCGTCGACGCCGAGATCCAGAACCTGGAGAACCTGCGGCGCGACTTCGCCGACCCGGACCGGATCATCCACGTCGGCCGCGAACTGTCCCGCTCCACCCCGCTGACCGTGCTCGGCCTGCGCATCTCGGTGTCGCTGGCCGAGTACTTCGGCTACGCCGCCCGCCGGATCCACCCCGACGTGCGGCTGGTGACCCGGGGCGGCAGCGTGGCCTACGACGCGCTGCTGCAGTCCGGAGAGGCCGGCGGCACCTGGGTGCTGGCCTTCGCCATGCCCCGGCACTCCCAGGAGACCCTCCAGGCGGTCCGGGTGGCGCGCGGGGCCGGTCTGAAGGTCGCCCTGGTGACCGACCTGGCGCTGGGGCCGGTGGCCGACGAGGCCGACGTCGTCTTCGCCACCGGCACCGGCTCCCGGATGGTCTTCGACACCTACGCCGCGCCCGGCGTGCTGGCCGCCGCGCTGCTGCAGGCGATGACCGACGCCGATCCGGAGCGCACCCAGGCCCGGCTGGAGAAGTACGAACAGCTCTCCGAGCAGCACCAGTTCTTCCTCAAGGACTGACTCTTCCTTCGAGATCCGGCCGTTCTCCGGCGATCCCGCCGTCACCGCACCCCCTGGACGGGGATCATTCACCACATACCGCGCATGAATGTTTTCATGCGTCTTGCAAACCGCTCGGCATATATAAATACTCTGCTCACGGACCGCGCCCGCACCACTCCGGGCGCGTACCGCACCCCCGCGGACTCACCGCTCGCACCACCGCCCCGAGAAAGCCGACGGAACCGCCCATGCGCCTGCAAGCCCCACCGCGGCGCCGTTCCCGACGCCCGGGCCCCCGCACGGACACCCCCTGCCGCCGTCCCCTACCCACGTCGGCGCCCGGGGTGCACCGGGGCGCGTCGTCTGCGCGACGCGCCCGCGGCGGCCCCGGCCATCCCCTAGGCCGGGGCCGCCCCGAACCCGTCGACCACCCTCACGACGCCGCACACCGGAAGCGATGATCATGCCCCTGACCAGTACGCGCATCACCCCCGACTGGCCCTGTCAGGTCAAGACGCCGGGCAGCTACGACTGGGAGCGCTCGGCGGCCAAGTGGCTGCGTGAGCTGATCCCCGCGCGCTACGCCAGTTATCCGGCGCTCATCCGCCACCCCGTACTGCTCGCCCGGCATGCCCAGCTCCAGGTCCAGCAGGAGATCCGGGTGGCACGGACCGCGCTGCAGACCGCGCGGGCCGAACTGCCCATGCTGGGGCTACCCGAGTCGGTCATCGAACACACGATCAAGATGTACGCGGCCGAGGTCATGCAGCTGCAGCACATCGCCCGCAGCGTGCGCGCCGTCAGCGAGGCCCTGGCCGGGCGCGGCGCCGGCCGCTGACCGGCTCCCTCGCCCGCATCCGTGGACCCGGACGCCCCCGTGCGTCCTCCGCCGGTCGACCCCCCGCCGTGCACGTCGGGCGCAGGGGAAGCCGGACCCGGCAGACCGGTGATCGAACGGGCCGGGATGTGCCATGCTCATCGCGTGACGAGCGAGCCCGTGCCCTCGATGGACTCCGGCACCGGCGCCGAGCAGGCGGCGCTGGCCAAGGTCGTGGCCCGGCAGCGCGCGGAACTGGAGCGGCTGCGCGAGCTGGCCGCGACCACCGCGGTGCTGGAGCGGGCCAAGGGCGTCCTGATGGCGACCACCGGCTGCACCCCGAGCGCGGCGCACGAGGAACTGCTGCAGCGCGCCAAGGACGGCAACCGCACCCTCCTCGAGGAGTGCTGGATCACCCTCGGCGACCTCCGGCCGCCCCAGGAGGAGCCCCCCGTCGCACCCGTGGGGGTGTCGTCCGGCGTCGGCTCCTGGGCGACCGCCGCCCCCGGCACCATGGACCTGGCGGAGACGCTGGGCACGATCGGCCGGGCCCTGGTCCGGGCAGGCTCGGCGCACCAGCTGGCCGGGTGCCTGCTGGACCACCTGGCCCCCGAGATCGGCGCCGACGCCCTGCTGCTGTACGAGCTGCAGCCCGACGACGGGCTCGAACTGCTCGGATACGCCGGAATCGACCCTGCCCTCGCCGCCCGGTGGCGGCATGTGTCCCGGCCGGCCGGAATGGTCGCGTCCGAGGCCCTGGCGTCCGGCGAGCCGCGCTGGCTGGAAGACCTCGCCGCGGACCGCACCCGGTACCTGCTGATCGGGGACCCGCCCGAGCGGTGGCTCAGCCGCGCCTGGCTGCCCGTGCCGGCCGGGCACACCGCCCGGGTCGCCCTCGGCGTGCTGCGGCGCCGCGACGGAGCGTTCACGCCGCGCGAGCGGGAGCTGCTGCGGGCGGTGGCCCGGCTGTGCGCGGGCCGGCTGCGCGCCATCGACATGCCCCGGGAGGACCCGGACAGTGAGGTCGCCCAGACCGTGCAGGCGGTGTTCGACGCCCTGCCGGACACGGCGATCCTGCTGACCCCGCTGCGCGCCGCCTCCGGCGAGGTGGAGGACTACCGCATCGACGCCGCCACCCCGGAGGCGGTCGACGTGTTCGGCCGCACCGGCCGGAGCCTGGTCGGCGAGCGCATCCTGGAGAGCTACCCGTCCGTCGCGGGCGAACCGCTGTGGCACGGCTATCTGGAGGCGCTGCGGACCGGGGTGCCGTTCCAGAGCGAGCCGTTCGCCTACCAGGACGTGATCGACGACGTACCCGTGACCGCCACCTACTCGGTCCGGGCGGCCTCGCTGGGCGAGCGCCTGCTGGTGAGCTGGCTGCGGCACGACCCCCTGGCCCTGCAGAAGCAGCGCCTGGACGACGTGCAGCGGCTCGGCAACCTCGCCTGGGCGAACTGGAACCTGGTCACGCAGGAGATCTCCTGGTCCGCGCAGGCGTACGACGTACTCGGCCGGAGCGCCGCGCGCGGGCCGCTGCGGATGGAGCGGCTGCCGGAGCTGGCCCTGCCGGAGGACGCGGGCCCGCTGGCCCACGCGATCGCCGAACTCGTCGGCCACGCCCGCCCGTTCGACGTGCCCTTCCGTATCGAGACCCCCGAGGGCGTGCGGCATCTGCGGATGGTCACGGAGGCCGTCACCGCGCCGGACGGCACCCCGGTCGAGGTGCACGGCGTCGTCCAGGACCTGACCGCGCAGCGCAGCGCCGAACTCGCCCTGGTGGAGAGCGAGCGTGCGATGCTGCTGCAGCGCGGAATCCTGCAGGCCGAGCGTGCCCTGGCCACCCGGCTGCAGCACGCGCTGCTGCCGCTGCCCAGCAAGCCGGTGCGGCGGGCCGGGCTGCGCGTCGAGGTCGCGTACCTGCCCTCCCAGGCCGGCATCCACGTCGGCGGCGACTGGTTCAGCGCCGTCGAACTCTCCGACGACTCCGCGCTGTTCGTCGTCGGGGACGTGGCGGGCCACGGCATCGACGCGGTGGCCACCATGGCGCAGCTCCGGTTCACCGCGAAGGGCATGGTCAGCACCGGCTCCTCGCTGACCGGGGCGCTGGCGCGGCTCAACCAGCTGCTGCTGCACTCCCGTGACAGCCAGACCACCGCCACCATGGTCCTGGCCCACTACGACGCCGCCCGGCACGTCCTGAACTGGGCCCAGGCCGGGCATCCGCCGCCGCTGCTCGTGCGGCACGGCGAGGTGCGCTACCTGGACCGGCCCGGCGGCATGCTGCTCGGCGCGAGCGCGGCCCCTCGCTACGAGTCGGCGGAGCTGCCGCTGGAACCGGGAGACCGGCTCCTGCTGTACACCGACGGCCTGGTCGAGCGCCCCGGCGAGGGCCTCGACGCGGGCTTCGAGCGCCTGGCCGAGGCGGTGCGCACCCACGGTTGCGGCGAGGCCGGCTCCCTGGACGCGCTGCTCTCCTCGATGCTGCCGGAGGCCCGGCGGGACGACGTGTGCGTGCTGGACATCAGCATGCCGCGGGAGGGCGTGGCGGACGCGGAGGACTGAGGACTGAGGACGGGACGCGCCGGGTGGCCTGGTGGGGCGGGCGCGCCGGGTGGCCGGGGTCCGCGTGCCGGCGCGGTCGGGGCGGGGCGGAGGCCGTCCGGTGGGGCGGAGGCCGTCCGGCAGGGCGGAGGCCGTCCGGCAGGGCGGAGGCCGTCCGGCAGGGCGGAGGCCGTCCGGCAGGGCGGAGGCCGTCGGTTGGCCCGGGGCGGGGCGTGGTCAGTCGTCGTCGCGGTGGCGCCAGTACCAGCATGCGCCGATGACCAGGGCCAGCAGGAGGACGGCGGGCAGGAGCAGGCCCGGGATGCGGGAGCCGGTCATCGGCATGGCCTTCGATCGTGGTGCGGTCCGTCACACGACCGACGGCCGCGGGGCTGACCATGATGAGGGCCGCCCACCGTCCCGGCCCGGGCATTTTTGCAAGGCATTGCCCGGCGTTCGAATCAGCTCACTCCACGGGGTGGCCGGCGTCGATGGGCAGCGCGTCGGAGAGCCGCAGCAGGGGGCCGGCCCGCCCCTCTCCCCACTGCACCGGGTCCAGGACGAAGCCGACGTGATCGCCGCCGTCGGTGCGGTGGAGGATGGTGCCGACGAACCAGGCCGCCGCGTCCCGCAGCACGAGCGCGCCGCCGTACTCCTCGGACCAGTCCACCCCGACGAACTTGTCCACGTCGTCGCCCGTCTCCCCGCCGAAGAGTTCGGCGAGGTCGCGCCGGTCACGGGTGAGCAGGTGGACGGCGAGGCACTGCGCGGCCCGGGCGACCCGGTAGGTGTGGTTGACCTTGGACAGCCAGACGGTGAACCGGGGCGGCTTGAGGGAGCACTGCGAGGCGAAGCCGACCAGGCAGCCGGCCCGCTCCCCGTCGGCGACGGCCGTGACCACGCACATGTCGGGGTTCAGCCGCTCGAAGAACCGGCCGGGATCCGGCGCGCCACGCGTGGCGGGGTGGCCGCTCGCGCCGGTCCCGCCGCTCGTGCTGTCGCTCGTCCTGTCGCCCGTGCTGTCGTTCGTGTCCGCCGCGCCGTCCACGTCCGTCACCCCGCTCGCTGCCGTTGCGCCACCGCTGTCCCGCCGACCACCGTTCCCCGCGTGCTCTTCACGAATCGTCGCCGAGAGCGGTTCGTGACTCCAGTGCGCGGCGCGTGTCGTCGCCGTAGACGCCGGTCTCGTCGCCGCTGATGCCGTACCAGAGCTGGAAGCGGGCCACGGCCGCCGTGAGGGTCGTGTCGTAGGTGCCGCCGGTCGAGCCGTCGCGGTAGACGTCCGGGATCCGCAGCAGGCGTTCCTGCAGTTCGGTGACCTCGGGGCCGGTGTCGCCCTGGCGGAGGGTGCCCGGCCCGTCGGGGTCGGTGACGGCCGTGGGGGTGGGGGCGGCCGTGGGGGTGGGCGTGGCCGGGGTGGCCGGCGGTGCGGTCGTCGCCGGCGGGGTGGGCCGGACGGTGGCGGCCGCCTGCTGGCGGCCGGGCAGCAGCAGAGCGCAGCCGAAACCGACGAGCGCGGCGGCCGCGACGGCCACGGCGACGGCGGCCCGCCGCAGTGCGCGGCCGGAGCCGGTGCCGCCGGGGGCTGCGGGTACGGGCGGCAGTTCCTGCGTCTCCTCCTCGGCCGCCGAGCCGGCGGGCCGGTACGTCACCGGGTCCGGCCGCACCTCCCGCATCAGTTCGGCGAGGGCGTCGAAGCGGCGCAGGCGCAGGACCCGGACGGGTTCCAGGACCGGTCCGGGGTGCGGCTGTTCCGGGTCGGGCGGTGTCGGCACCTGGCTCTCCTTCCGTCCCGTGCGTGCGGGGCCGGGGCTTGCGCGGTCCCCGGACTGAGATACGGGGGCCACCGCGAACCCGTTCACGGATGCCGTCGCCCACCCCGGGCCACACCGCGCCCACCCAAGACGCCCCGAACGATCGTAACGATCAATTCGGTACGAGTTATTGAGCGTTTGAGCAAGCGCGTGCTAGAAAGCGCCGCCATGACGACTCCTTGGTCACGCCGTGGCTTTCTGGCCCTCTGTTCAGGCAGCGCTTTCGCCCTGGGGCTCGGTCCCCGGGCGTTCGCGGCGACGGACGAGTTCGCGACGCTCCGGGCGAAGTGGTGCCTGCTGATCCTCGGCGAGGGCTTCGATCCCGCCACCGAACCGTTCGCCTCCCGCCTCGGCGGCCTGGGCGCCACCGCGAGCCGGTACCTCTCCACGATGGCGCCCGCCCCCGGCTCCCTGTGGCCCGACCTCGGCTACGCCGAGCCCGATCCGGACACGGACCAGGAGTCGTACGGCTACTCGGGCAACATGAACACCAGCTACACGCGGCGAGCACACTCGCCGAGGCCTACTGCCGGCCCGGCACCGGTCTCACCGGCGACGCGGGGCTGCGGGACGCGATCGTCGGCGGACTGGACCATCTCCATGACGACGTCTACCACGCGGACCAGGCCCGCTACGGCAACTGGTACAGCTGGCAGATCGGTGCCCCGCAGGCGCTGCTGGACTCCTGCGTGCTGATGTACGACGCCCTGTCGGCGGAGCAGCTCGCGCACTACCTCGCCGCCGTGGACCACTTCGTGCCCGACTCTGCGGTGGCGAGCTACACCGGGACCAGTACGGGCGCCAACCGGGTCGACCTGTGCCGGGTGCTGGCGCTGCGCGGTGTCGTCGGGGCGAGCCCGGCCAAGGTGGCGCTGGCCCGGGACGCCCTCTCCCCCGTCTTTCCCTACGTCACCTCCGGGGACGGGCTGTACGCCGACGGTTCGTTCGTCCAGCACACCTCGGTGCCGTACACCGGGTCGTACGGCTCGGTGCTGCTCGGCGGGCTGGGCCTGCTGTTCGCGCTGCTCGCGGGCTCCGCCTGGGAGGTGACGGACCCGGACCGGCAGACGGTGCTCGACGCGGTGGAGCACGCCTGGGCGCCCTTCCTCCACGACGGCCTGGTCATGGACGCGGTCGCGGGCCGGGCGATCAGCCGGGGGCTGTCGGCCTCGGACCCCGGCCACGTCCAGCAGGACGACCACCTGCGCGGCCATCCGATCCTCGCCTCGATCGTGCTGCTCGGACAGGGCGCGAGCGCGGCCGAGAACGCGCGCTGGCGCGCCCTGGTGAAGGGCTGGATGCAGCGAGACCACTACAGCCCGCCGCTGGCCGACCCGGTGCTGAGCCTGCCGCACCTGGCCCGGCTGAAGGAGGTCGAGGACGACGGGGCGGTGACGGCGGCCGCCGAGCCGGCCGGTCACCGGCTGTTCCCGGGCATGGCGCGTGCCACCCACCGCGGACCCGGCTGGGCGGCCTCGCTGAGCATGGCCGACAGGAGGATCGCCTACTACGAGACCGGCAACGGCGAGAACCTGCGCGGCTGGCACACCGGTTCCGGGATGCTGTACTGGTGGGGCGACACGTCCGGCGGCGGTCAGTACAGCGACGCCTTCTGGCCCACCGTCGACCCCTTCCGGCTGCCCGGTACGACCGTCTCGCGCAAGGCGCCGGCCGACGCGGCGGGCGGTGACTGGGGCGCCGCGAAACCGGACGTGAACTGGGTGGGCGGCGTGACGGACGGGCAGCGGGCCGCCGTCGGGCAGTACTTGAAGGGCCTGCAGTCCACGCTCGTGGCGAAGAAGTCGTGGTTCTTCCTGGACGACACGGTCGTCTGTCTCGGCGCGGGCATCACCTGCACGGACGGCACCGCCGTGGAGACGACGGTCGAGAACCGCAACCTCGGCCCCGCCGGAGGCGCCCCCTTCACCGTCGACGGCAGGGCCGAGCCCGCGACCTACCCGTGGTCGGGGACGCTCACGGGCGCCCGGTGGGCGCACATCGGCGGACACGGCGGCTACGTCTTCCCGGGCGGGGCGACGGTACGGGCCCTGCGCGACGCCCGCGACGGCAGCTGGAGCACGATCAACAAGGGCGGCGCCACGACCGTCCTGAACCGCAAGTACCTGACGATGTACGTCGATCACGGCACCGATCCGGTGCAGGAGTCGTACGCCTATCTGCTGCTGCCGGGCGCGTCCGCCGGACGCCGGCTGGCTGACCGTGCTCGCCAACACCGACAGCCGGCAGGGGGTTTCGGTGCGCTCGCTCGGTTTCACCGGCGTCAACTTCTGGTTCGGCGGAACGGTCGGAACGCTCACCTCGTCGGCCACCGGATCGGCGCTGACGCTGGCCTTCGGCGACCTGACGGGCACCGCCGGGGCCACACAGCGGGTCACGGTCAGGCTGGGCTGAGCGCTCCCTGCACGAACCGGCTGAGGGAGGCCGTGAGCGCGCCGGCGAACGCGTCCGCGGCCTCCTCCGGCAGGGCGTCCAGGGACAGGTAGGGGTTGAGGTCCTCCAGTTCGACCAGCAGGAGGGCGCCGTCGCGCGTGCGGCACGCGTCCACACGCTGGATGCCGTGGCCGAGGTCGTTCCAGTCGATGAAACGCCGGGCGAACTCCAGGTCGGCGGCGGTCGCCGGGTACGGCCTCAGCTCCCAGCGGCGCTCGGGGTCGGGGGCGTACAGGGCGTACTCGAAGTCGTCGTCGACGAAGTAGAAGGACACCTCGTGGACGAAGTCGACGCAGGGCTGGATCAGGACGTCGCCGGCCGCGCGTGCGACGGCCGCGGCGACCTCGCCGGCCGGGACGATCCGCAGGCCGAGGGAGTCCGCGCCGTTCTTCGGCTTGACCACGTACCGCTCGGCGGCCGGCAGCCGGTCGAGGTCGTCCGCGCGGCCGGCCGTCGGGATCACCGGGTAGCCCTCGGCGCTCAGATCGAGCAGGTACTGCTTGCCGGCCATGTCCGCCTTGCCGGTGAGCGGGTTGTACACCCGGGCGCCGGTGGCCAGCGCCCGCGCGCGGAAGGCGTCGTACTCCTTCTGGTAGCCGAGGACGGGCCCGCTGTTGCGGACGACGACGGCGTCGTACCCGTCCATCAGGGCCGTGGCGTCCAGCGGATGGCACAGGGCCAGGTCGAAGTGGGCGCGGAGCCGGGAGGTGAGGCGGATGTCCTCGTCGCAGTAGCGGCGCCCACGGGCCTGGTACGCCAGGTCGGTGACGTAGAGCAGGCGGGGGCGGGCGGCGGGCATGCGGGATCTCCTCGGGCGGGGGCCGGTGTCGGCGGCGGCGCGGTGAAGAAAGGTTACGTCGCCGGGTGCGGGGTTCTGCACGGGGGCGCTCCGCCGCGGGGGCGTCCCCGGGCTCCGGTCCGTCACAGGCCCGCCGCCCACAGTTCCCGGATTCTGTTCCACATGAACAGGCCCAGGTTGACCGGGTAGAGGTGGTCGTCGTTGAGCATGACGAGCGCGCCGAAGAAGTTGTTCCAGCTGGCGGTGAAGGAGAACAGGAAGATCGTCATGAAGCCGGGTGCCAGCATGGGCGCGTTGCCCGCCTTCACGGCGTTGGCGAGCTTGCTGTAGCCCTCGGTGCCGCTGGGGATCTCGGTGAATCTGACCTTGACGTCCTTGTGCGTCTTGTTGAACGCCTCGACGGTCGACTTGGCGCCCAGCGTCCAGGTCCAGTAGTCGATGGTCACCGGCTTGCCGTCGGACGCGGCGCCGGCCGAACCGTCCCCGCTGCCGCAGGCGGTGGCGAGCAGCTCGAGTGCGACGAGGGCGGTGGTGGCGCTGACTGTGCGGAACGATCGTGACGTACGCGTCATGGCACGGCTCCTGTGAGACCTCGTACGGGAAGAGGCTGTCGCAGGACATCTTTTGGGTCGCCCCGATCAAGATCAAGAGCGTTCGACCGAAATAATCAAAGCGATCGCCATACGATCGCTTCGTTCGCCGGGCGGCCCGGCCCGTTCAGGAGCCGTCGTCCGGGGCCCGGCCGCCGCAGGAGGCACGGATCCGCAACTC
This sequence comes from Streptomyces sp. NPDC051133, assembly GCF_040682635.1. Classification (NCBI taxonomy): domain Bacteria; kingdom Bacillati; phylum Actinomycetota; class Actinomycetes; order Kitasatosporales; family Streptomycetaceae; genus Streptomyces; species Streptomyces sp. NPDC051133. The sequence continues at coordinate 24,016 of NZ_JBFBBK010000031.1, read as the reverse complement.
CGGGAGGAGTTCGATGTGTTGCCGGGGTCCGGGCCGCCGGCCGGCGGTCTGCTCGCCCAGGCGGCGCAACAGGAGCTTCGCGGCGAGTTCGCCGACGGCGCGGGTGGGCGGGGCGACGGCGGTCAGGGGCACGTCGGCGAGGCCGGCCACCTCGTCGTCGTAGGCGATTAGCGCGAGGTCGACGGGGACCCGCACGCCGTGCGCCTGGAGCCGGGGCACGAGCACGATGGCGTCCTCGTCGCTGTGCACCAGGGCCGCGGTGACGCCGCGTTCGCGTACCGCGCGGACGAGGTAGTCGACGCAGGCGTCGTAGTCGCCGTGTTCGCGGACGCTCGGGGCGCCTTCGTCGACGTCGATGCCGCGGGCGCGGACGGCGGCCTGGAAGCCGGCGCCGATCGGGACGGCGTGCGGGCCCTCCTGGAGCACGGCGGCGACCCTGCGGTGCCCGAGGGCCGCCAGGTGGCCGACGGCGAGGGCGGCGCCGTGGGCGCGGTCGGTGCGCACCCGGTCGAGGTCGGCGGCGGGGTTGCCGGGCGGTGCGGAGCGCTCGACCAGGACCGTGGGCACCCGGACCTGCGTGAGCCACTTCTCCTGCCCGTGCCCGGGGACGCCGCCGAACCAGCTGGGCGCCACCAGCAGCCCCTGCGCACCACCCGCGACCAGGTGCTCGGCCTGCACGGAGTCCTCCGTGTCGACGTATCCGGTCAGGCCCAGGACGAGGCGTCCGCCCCGGGCGCCGACGGCCTCCCGGGCGCCGTGCACGATGTCGGCGAAGATGTTCACCGTGGTGGGCACGATCATGCCGATCACGGCGCCTTCGGCGGACTCCTCCTGCCGCTCGCCGGCCGTGGCGGTGGCGGAGGCGCGGTCGCCCGGCCAGACGACCGCTCCGTGCAGCCGCTGCACCCGGCCCTGGGCCGCGAGTGCCTCCACGTCGCGCCGGAGGGTGACGGCGGACACGCCCAGTTCGGCCGCCAGTTCGGCCACGCGCAGGCTGCCCCGCTCCCGGACGAGTTCGAGCACCCGCTCGTGGCGCTGGTCGACGTGCAGTCGCATGGGGTCCCCCTGGCACAGTGATCCCGAGTCGCTTACTCTACGCCCACAATCGTATCGATCGGTTCCAATCAAATCGATCGCTCCGGTGTTCGGGCGCGTGCATCACAGCACTCAGTTCCCCCAGCACGCCACACGAACTGCACTGAGTGTCACAAGGTGGCCCCGGGTGCTACGTTCCCGTCCATGAGCTCCAGCAGTGCGGCGCCGGCCGCGAAGCCGCCGATGCGGGACGCCCTCGTCGCGGCGGCCTTCCGGCTGTTCCTGGAACGCGGGTACGAGCAGACCACCGTGGACGACATCGTGACCCTGGCCGGGGTCGGCAGGCGCTCGTTCTTCCGTTACTTCCCCTCCAAGGAGGACGTGGTCTTCCCCGACCACGAGCGCTGTCTGGCCGACATGCACGCCTTCCTCGCGGCGAGCGGCGAGGAGCACGAGCCGGTGCGCCGGGTGTGCGACGCGGCCCGGACGGTGCTGCGGATGTACGCGGAGAACCCGACCTTCTCGGTGCAGCGCTACCGGCTCACCAAGAAGGTGCCGGGCCTGCGCGCCTACGAGCTGTCGGTGGTGTGGCGCTACGAGCGGGCGCTCGCCGACTACCTGCGCGGCCGGTTCGCCGGCCGGCCGGAGGGGACACTGCGGGCGGACGTGGTCGCGGCGGCGGTCGTCGCCGCGCACAACAACGCCCTGCGTTCCTGGCTGCGCTCGGACGGCGAGGGCGACGCCGGCGCGGCGGTGGACCACGCGCTGGGGTATGTGCAGCGGACGTTCGGGGAGAGCGTGCGGGCACCGGAGGTGCACGCCTGGCCCGGCCCGGCCGGTGCGGGCGACGAGAGGGTCCGTCCCGACGACGTGGTGGTGCTGGTCGCCCGCCGGGACGCGCCGCTGTGGCGGGTGGTGCAGGCGCTGGAGGCGGAGCTCGGCCGGGCCTGAAGCGGCGGCGGGCCGAAAATTCGGGGTACCGAGTGCCTTTACGCGTGACACTGAGTGCCATACTCTGTCGGCGTGCACGGTGGCACAGCAACCGCGCACTCGCGTGCCGGTGCGCCGGGCACGTGGGATTCCGGCCGAGCGCAGGGAGTTGACCAGCGTGTACCACCACTCAGCAAGCGTCGCGCATGCGGCGGCCGGTTCCGCGGCGGGGGTGCTCGATCCCGTTGCCGCGGACTCCAAGGACGCCATCCACTTCCAGCGCTGCACCTGGTGCGGCACCGCGATGTACCACCGGCTGCTGTGTCCGGTGTGCCAGGGCAGCGAGCTGCGCACCGAGCGCAGCGAGGGCGTCGGCACGGTCCGGCACTCGACCGTGGTGCACCGCAACACGCCGGCGGCGCGCAACGTGTCGCTGATCGAGCTGGCCGAGGGCTTCGTCGTCCGGGGCCGGGTCATGGGCCCGCCGGTCGGCATCCACAGCGGCGACCGGGTCCGGCTGTCCACGGCCAAGGACCCGGTGCGCGGCGAGCCGGTCTTCCAGCTGACGGACGAGCCCTTCCGCGCCTGGACCTGAGGGCCGTACACCGTCAGCGACTCCCCCGGCCCGCGACCTGAGCGCCGGGCCGGTGCGAGTCGGCCGCCCGCCGACTCCCTCGGTGCGGGCGGCACCCGACCGCCTCGGACACGCCTGCGCCGGAGCCGGCGGCCGTCGTGTCGTCGGCCCCGAACTCCGTTGTCGCCGACCGCTGTTGCGCCGGTCCGCGCGGTGTGATCCATCACCTCGCGTTCACAGGCAACCCACAGTCTCCGCCTTCCGTCCTCCGGGACCGAGGGGCTCCCGGTAAGGCCGGGACGCCCGAGATCGGGCTTCGAGGAGGAACAGTGGTCCGTGCCCGGCACATATGGGTGACCGCCGCCGCGTTACTCGCGGTGGCGGCGGCATCCCCAGGGGCGGCAGTCGCACAGTCGCAACCACCGGCACATGCAAGGGCGTCGAGCGCCTCGGACGGCGGGACACTGCCGCCGGGCTGGCGGCTCGCCGGCGGGCGCGGCGCGCCGCAGCTGGAGTGGCGGTCGGACCGGCCGCTGCCGATGGGGGACGCCCGGGTCGAATTCCGCTCCGGCGGCGAGCTGTTGGGGGTGCCGCGGCCGGGACGGGACGGGCACACGTTCCGGCTGCCCCTGCACGGACAGCGGGCCGGTGAGCTGACGGGGCTGCAGGTCTGGTCCGGCGGGCGGCGGTTGGACGCCCGCACCACCGCCGGGGCCGGGGCGGCGGTCAAGCCGCCGGCACCGCTGCCCGCGAACGGCGTGGACCCCGGCGAACCCGGCGCCTATCGCACCCGCACGGGTGAGTACAGCCTGAACCCGGTCCGGCTGCCGGGCCTCCCGGCGCCGGTGGAGATGCGGGCGGTGGTCGTCGCGCCCGTCGGCGCGAAGGGCAAGCGGCCGCTGGCGCTGTTCCTGCACGGCCGCCACGTCACCTGCTACAAGGGCCGCGAGGACGCCACCGGCGACTGGCCCTGCCCGGCCGGCATGCAGCCGGTGCCCAGTCACCGGGGCTACCTGCGCGACCAGAAGCTCCTGGCGTCGCAGGGCTACGTGACCGTGTCGATCTCCGCCAACGGCATCAACGGCCAGGACTTCGCGGCCGAGGACGGCGGCGCGCAGGCGCGCTCCTCGCTGGTGCGGCTGCACCTGGCCCGCTGGGCCGACTGGGCCGACCACCCCGGCACCGCGCCGGAGATCGTACGCCGGGCGCCGCGCGTCGACCTGTCCCGCGTGCTGCTCATCGGGCACTCGCGCGGCGGCGAGGGCGTCAACCGGGCCGCGCTGGACAGCCTCTACCCGCCGCCCGCCGACCAGGACGGCTACCACGGCCCGGTCCGCTGGAGGGTCCGCGGCATGGTGCTGATCGGCCCCACCGTCTTCGGCCAGAACCCGGTGCCCGACGTGCCGTCGGTGACCGTCCTGCCCGGCTGCGACGGTGACGTCTCCGACCTGCAGGGCGAGGTGTACGTCGACGGCACGCGCGCGGTGAGCGACGGCGCCGCGCTGCACAGCGCCGTGTACGTCATCGGCGCCGACCACAACTTCTTCAACTCCGAGTGGACGCCGGGCCAGGCCGCGGCACCCGCCGAGGACGACTTCTACGACGACCCGCAGCACCCGGACCCGGTGTGCGGCAAGCATGCCGCGACCCGGCTGACCGCGGACCGGCAGCACCGGGCCGGCTCGACGTACATCGCCGCCGCCGCGCGGCTGTTCCTGGCCGGCGACGACCGCGTACGGCCGTTGCTGGACGGCTCCGGGAAGCGGGCGCCGTCGGCGGACCCGGCGCGGGTGCTCAGCCACGCGGTGGGCGGGCGCCGGGGCGCCGGGTTCCTGCCGGACGGCGGGGTGTCGGTGACCGGCGGCCGGCTGTGCGACGCCGTGGACCCCAGCCCGGCCAAGGCCTGTCTGGGGCAGGGCGCGAAGGGCGCGTCGCCGCACTTCGTGCCGTGGGGGATCGACCGTGAGCCGGGCCGGCACGCGATCGCGCTGCACTGGACGCGCGCCGGCACGCCCGCGCGGGTGACGGCCGGGCGGCCGCTGTCGCTGGCCGGTGCCAAGGCGCTGGCTCTACGGCTGTTCGTGCCGCCGAACACGAAGGGCACGCAGCTGGACGTGTCCCTGACGGACGCCTCCGGCCACCGGGCGAAGCTGGGCCGGGTCGGCGTCGACGGGCTGCCGGGCAGTGAGCGGACCACGTCGTACTGGGCGCGCGAGATCCGGGTGCCGCTGACGGCGGCCGGCCGCGCGGGACTCGACCTGCGCGAGGTCAAGTCCCTGGAGCTGACCCCGCGTTCGCGGTCCGGGCGGGCCTGGCTGATGGACGCCTGGGGCTGGCGTGCGGGGACGCCCGCGGTGCGGGCGGCGGCGCTGCCGCGCGTGGACGTCGGACGGGCGACCGTGGACGAGGGCGACTCGGGCGTGCGCACGTACCACGTGCCGGTGCGGGTCACCGGCCACGGCAGCGGCCAGGTCCGGGTGTACGTCCTCGACCCGGCCACCGGGCGGGCCAGGGACCGGCTGGTGACGGTGCGTCCGGGCGGCCACGACATCGATGTGCCGGTCGAGGTGCGGGGCAACACGCGGTACGGCACCGACGTGTCGCACGACATCCTGGTCAAGGCGGTGCACCGCACCGTGGTCGGCTCCTACCGGGGCGGGATCACCGTCCACGACGACGATCCGGCGCCCACCATGACCGTCACGCCGGTCGCCGGCCGGGTCACCGAGGGGCAGTCGCTCACGTGGCGGGTGTCCCTGTCCCAGGCGGTAGACGTGGACATGTCCGCGATGTTCGCGGTCACGCCGGTGACCGGGCCGGAGCTGTCCACCAAGGACGTCCCGGCCGCCTGGCTGCGGGACACCGCGGGGGCGAAGCCCGACCCGGAGCGCGCGCTGTCGAAGGTGGACGGCCTCTGGCTGTGGACGGACATCCCGGCGGGCCGCACGAGCGCCGACGTCACCGTGCCCACGGTGAAGGACCGGGTCGTCGAGCCCGAGGAGTCGGTGCGGTTCCAGCAGGTCGACATGCGCACCGGAAAGCCGCAGCCCGGCGGGCTGGTGCTGGCCGGGTCGGTGCTGAACGGGTCGTAGGACACCGTCCGGGTGACCCTCAGTCGGTGAGGGTCACCCGGATCCCGACCGTGCCGTCCAGGCCGCGGCGCAGCCGGCTGCCCAGCAGGGTGAGGCGGCCGACGATGCCGTACTTGCGGGCGATCAGCTCGCGGTAGCGGGCGGTGGTGGCCGCGTCGGCGATCTCGGCGGTGGCGGGCCGCTGGTCGCCGGTGGGGGTGCCACGGACGTCGCAGGGGCCCGCCAGGATGTCGGGGCTGCGCCGGATCCGCTTGACCTTGCCGCTGTCGGCGGCCGTCCACACGCCGAGGGTGTCGCCGTCGCGGACCACCCACACCGGGGTCGCGACGGGAGTGCCGTTCCTGCGGTGGCTGGTCACCAGCAGGTACTTTCCGGAGCCGAGCCGGTCGAGCCGCGTGCCGTCCATGCCCGGCAGTCTAGAAGCCGCCCGCCGTCCCGGGAGGACCGGCCGCGGTGGGCGGGCCACGGCGGGCGGGCCGCGCCCGCGTGGTGCGCCCGGTCAGGTCAGGGCCGCCGCCATCCGCCGTACCCCCTCGGTGAGGATCTCGGGCGAGGTCGCCAGGTTCAGGCGCGCGTGTCCCGCGCCGCCGGTGCCGAAGGGGACACCGGAGCTGAGGGCGACCCGTCCGCGGTCGAGGAAGACCTCGGCGGGGTCGTCGCCGAGGCCGAGGGCCCGGCAGTCGAGCCAGGCCAGACAGGTGGCCTCGGCGGGGCAGGCGCGGATGGCGGGCAGGTGCTCGGCGAGCAGGGCGGTGAGCAGGTCGCGGTTGGCCCGCAGCCCGGCCAGCAGGGCGTCCAGCCAGCCGGTGGCGTCCCGCAGGGCGGCCGTGTGCGCGATGACGCCGAGGTGGCTGGGGCCGTGGCCGACCTCTTCGGGCAGGCGCGCGAGGTCGGCCGCGGCCCCGGGCCCGGCGAGGGCGAGGGCGGCCTTGAGGCCGGCCAGGTTCCAGCCCTTGGAGGCCGACATCAGGGACAGGCCGCGTGCGGCGCCGGGCACGGCCAGGTACGGCACGAAGATGACGCCGGGGTCGACGAGCGGCGCGTGGATCTCGTCCGCCACGACCCGGACGCCGTACCGCTCGGCGAGCTCGGCGACGGCCGCCAGCTCGTCGGCGGTGTGCACGGTGCCGGTGGGGTTGTGCGGGCTGCAGAGCAGGAACGCGGCCCGGCCGGCCCCCGCGGTCACCTCCCGGAACGTCTCCTCCAGGCCGGCCAGGTCGATGCGTCGGCCGGGACCGAGCGGGGCCTCCACCACCCGGCGGTCCATGTGCGCGATGAACTGGAAGAACGGCGGGTACACCGGCGAGTTGACGACGACCGGATCGCCGGGTGCGGTGACCAGCTTGAGCATCTCGACCACTCCGAGCATCACGTCCGGAACGATCGCGGTGCGGTCGACGGCGACCCCGTCCCAGTTCCACCGCTTGGCGGCGAAGGCGGCGAGGGCCTCGGCGTAGGCGGTGCCTGCCGGGTATCCGGTGTCACCGAGCGCCAGCGCGTCGGTGACGGCGCGGACGACGGGCTCGGCGAGCGGGACGTCCATCTCGGCGACCCACAGCGGCAGCACGTCCTCGGGGTAGGTGCGCCATTTCATGCTCGTACGGCATCGCAGCCGCTCCAGGCCGAGCGCGCGCAGCGGATCCGGTTCGCCGGGGGTGACGTGCGGGATGCTGGTCATGGGGCTCAAGATAGGCGGTCGCGGCGCGGGCGGAAACGGGATCGCCGGGAGGGGCGGGCGGCGCGGGGCGGCGGCGGAGGGCCGCTTCCCGAGGACCGTCCCGCCGCTGCAGCGGGACGCGTGGCGAGCCCAGCGGGACGATTGGCGGGCCCGGCAGGACGCGTGGCGAGCCCGGCAGGACGCGTGGCGGGCCCGGCGGGACCTGCCGGCCGGGCTCCTGGGACGGCGTCCAGGCCCGGTCGACGACGCCCGATGCAGGATCGACGACGCGGCGGGCGCGACCGGTCCCGGTCGGCGCCGGGGGAAAACCCCGGAGGCGCGGCGGAGATCAACTCGGGCGTCTAGATTGCCTCTTGGACCCGGTATCTCTCATCAGGCATCCAGGGGAGCTGACCCACGTGACCGACAATACGGCAGCCACCGACGACGTGGCCGTGTCGCTGCGCGCCCGTGTCGACACCAGCCGGCCGCACACCGCCCGCATCTGGAACTACTGGCTCGGCGGCAAGGACAACTACGAGGTCGACCGGGCGGCCGGCGACCAGATCCGCCGACTGCACCCGGGCATCGGGGAGTACGCCCGCGCCGACCGGCTCTTCCTCGGCCGGGCCGTACGGCACCTGGTCGGTGAGGTGGGCATCCGGCAGTTCCTGGGCATCGGCACCGGGCTGCCGACCGCCGACAACACGCACGAGGTCGCCCAGCGGCTCGCGCCGGAGTCCCGGATCGTGTACGTCGACAACGATCCGCTCGTCCTGGCGCACGCGCGTGCGCTGCTGACGAGCACGCCCGAGGGCCGTACCGACTACCTGGACGCGGACCTGCGCGACGTCGACGCGATCCTCGAACACGCGGCGAAGACGCTGGACTTCGCCGAGCCGGTGGCGCTGATGCTGCTCGGCGTGGTCATCTTCGTCGGCGACGACGAGGACCCGTACGGCCTGGTGCGGCGGTTGACGGAGCGGCTGCCGTCGGGCAGTCACCTGGTGCTGTCGCACACCGTCACCAGCCCGTCGATGCCGGACGTGGACGAGGCGGTCGCGTTCTGGAACGAGCACGGCACCCCGAGGCTGACCCAGCGCACCCCCGGGGACGTGACCCGGTTCTTCGACGGTCTGGAGCTGCTGGAGCCGGGCGTGGTGTCCTGCTCGCGCTGGCGTCCGGAGCACGACCACGGGGCCGTGCCGGAGGAGGTCGCCATGTTCGGCGGGGTGGCCCGCAAGAGCTGAGCACGCCCGGCGGTGAACACGGCCGCTCCGGGCGCCGTATGGAGGAGCGGGCCCTCGACCACCCGGGGGTCCCGCGCTGCCGGCAGGGGCGGCGCGCGGTTCGGGTTCGGGAGCCATGCATGCGGCACGCACGACGACGGGTCGTCCGGCGAGTGACACGGCTGGCGGCGGTCGGCGGACTCCTCCTGGGCGGCGCGATGGTCACCCAGGCGGCCATGGCGAGCGAGACACCGCCGGCCGCCGCCAGACCGCTCAGCACCGCCGGGGGCGCCGGGGACACCGGTGCCGCGCTGGTGGCGCGGCTCGGCACGGCGCGTACGGCGGGCAACTGGATCGGTGCCGACGGGCGGCCGGTGGTGGCGGTGACCGACGGCGCGGCGGCGCGGGAGGTGCGGCGGGCGGGGGCCGAGGCGAAGGTCGTCGGGCACAGCATGGACGAGCTGAAGGGGGCCACCCGGGCGCTGCGTTCGGCGCCACGGGTGGCCGGCACGGCCTGGCTGGTGGACTACCGGACCAACCGGGTCGTGGTGGAGGCGGACCGCACGGTGTCCGCCGGTGACTGGTCCCGGATGAGTCATGTGGCCACGCGGATCGGCGGCTTCGTGCACATGGAGCGCGCGAAGGGCGCCTTCACGACGCGACTGAACGGCGCCCAGCCGATCCTGTCGACGGGGGGCCGCTGCTCGGCGGGCTTCAACGTGACGAACGGGCGCAGCGACTTCATCCTCACGGCCGGCCACTGCGGTCCCGCCGGATCCACCTGGTTCGCCGGCACGCAGGGCGACCGGCAGCTCGGCAATACGGTGAGCAGCACCTTCCCCGGCAACGACTTCTCGCTCGTGCAGTACGCCTCCGGCAAGGCCGGTGACGGCGCCGACGTCGTCGCGATCGGCGGCGGCAAGGGGGTGCGGATCACCGGGGCGGCCGATGCGGCGGTGGGGCAGCGGGTGTTCCGCAGCGGCAGCACGAGCGGTCTGCACGACGGGCAGGTCACGGGGTTGAACGCGACCGTCAACTACCCGGAGGGCACGGTCACCGGGCTCATTCAGACCACGGTGTGCGCGGAACCGGGCGACAGTGGCGGCCCGTTGTTCTCGGAGGGGATCGCGCTCGGTGTCACCTCGGGCGGCAGCGGCGACTGCACGACGGGCGGGACGACGTTCTTCCAGCCGGTGACCAAGGCGATGGCGGCGCTCGGTGTGCGGCTGATCGTGTCCGCGCAGAACGGCGGTGCCGCGCCGGGCGGTTCGCCGTCGGCGGCGCCGTCGGCGCCGGCGCAGGGCGCGGTGGCGCCCAGTGCGGCCTCACCGGGCTCCTCGGCGCCGGTCACGGGCGCCTCGGAGGGCAGGACGCTGCTGGCGCAGCTGACGGACACCCGGAACGTCGGTCCCGGGCTGCTGGTCATCGCGGGCAGTCTGATCGCGTTGGTCGCGACGCGGTACATCCGCGCCGAGCAGGACCGCAAGGCGTACCGGCGGTACTACTCGGCCACGTGGGGCTGATGTCTCGGCGGGACGTCTCGGCGAGGCGTCTCGGCTGACGTCCGGGAGGTGCTACGAGAAGGGCACCCGTGCTCTCACGGGTGCCCGGGACGGTGCTGCGGCGGTGCGCGCGGGTCGGTCAGGCCGCCCGGGACTGCTGCGGGGCCGCGGCGGCCCACTCCAGCACGAGGCGCTGGTACTCCGCGCGCTGCTCGGTGGTCAGTGTCCCGCCCGACCGGAGCCACAGGGCCCGGATCTCCTCGTTGACCTCCGCGGCCGATCGCTCGGAGGCGGTTTCAACAGTGGTGGACATGCTGTGAAGCATATGCCGATCGAGGTGAAGGCGCTGTGAGTAAGTACACGTGATACGGACATATCGGACCGTGTTACTCATCACGTCAATGTGTCAAGCGGAGGCGGGAGTTCAGTCTCCGGCCGCGCCCAGCACCAGCACCTGGATGGCCAGGACGGCGGCGCCGCGGGCCCAGTCGTGGAAGCCGGAGACCTTCGTCTCCAGGTCGACCGGAGCGGCCCGCGGGTGCCGGTGGGCGCGGACCGTCTCCCGGACCGTGTTTCCGGCCACATCCATCAGGCCGACGCCCTCGCCGGCGAGCAGGATCTTCTGCGGCATCGCGAAGTTGGCGATCTGTGCGACCAGGGTGCCGAGCGCCCGGGCCGCCTCGCCGATCACCCGGGAGGCCATCGGCTCCCCCGCGGCGGCGCCGGCGAGGATCTCCTCGTAGGGGAGGTCGCGCCCGGTGGCGGCGCGGATCTGGTAGCGGATGCTGGGGATGGTGAGCAGCGACACGGCGCTGCCGCGCTCGCCGTCCGGGGTGAGCGGCCCGTACGGGTCGATGATCCAGTGCCGGCCGAAGCCGCGGTCCTCCCCGTCGTGGGGGACCCGGCGGCCGCCGAGCACCAGCCCGTAGCCGATGCCGGCGCCGATGGTCAGGACGACGAAGCGGTCCAGTCCCCGGCCCGCGCCGAACCAGGTCTCGGCCTCGACCAGGGCGGCCACGTCGTTCTCCACGACGACCGGCAGTCCGGTGCGCTCCTCGACGAGCGCGGCGAGCGGCACGTCCCGCCACCCGAGGAACGCGGACTCGCCGACCACCGCCCGCTCGCGCACCAGGCCGCCGACGCCGATGCCGATGCCCGTCGGCGCGGGCCGGCCGGCGCCGAGTTCGGTGGTCATCCCCGCGAGCAGACGGGCCACGGCGGCCGGGTCGTGCGTGGTGAGGGGCCGGTCGAGGCGGGCGGTGACGTCGCTGCGCAGGTTGGTGACGACACCGTGGACCGTGTCGGCGGTGATCTTGAAGCCGAGGAAGGAGCGGGAGCCGGCGACGACGTCGAGCGGCTGGGAGGGGCGGCCCTGCCGTGCCTGCGCCGTGACGCCCGCCTCGGCGGCCTCCGCCAGCAGCCCGGACTCCAGGAGCGGTTTGGTCAGCCGGGTGAGGCTGCCCTGCGAGAGGGCCAGGCGCCGGGCCAGCTCTGTGCGGGACAGCGGCCCGTGCACGAGCACCTCGATCGCCACGGAGCGCTCCGCGGGGCTCAGCGGCAGCCAGCTGGTCATGATGTCCGACCCCTCCCGTTCATTTCTTCCACATCGGAAGCAACAAGGTCACCGTAGCGGGAAAGGAAGGCGTACGAGAAGGTCGTTCCCGGCCTCTTGACGCTCCGATTCTTCCGCATCAAAAGTAATCGGCATGACTTTCTCTCTCGGTATCGTCGGCGCCGGTCAGTTCTCCGGTCAGTTCGCCACCCTGTTCCAGGCCCACCCCGGCGTCCGTGACGTATATGTCACCGATCTGCTGCCCGAGCGCGCCGAGCGGCTGGTGGCGGCACAGGGGCTCGCCGGCACCTTTCCCTCGTACGAGGCCATGCTGGAGTCGCCCGCGGTGGACGCGGTCGCGATCTTCACCCAGCGCTGGACGCACGGCCCGCTGGTGGTGCAGGGCCTGAACGCGGGCAAGCACGTGTACTCCGCCGTTCCCATGGCGATCACCACCGACGAGACAGCCGCGATCATCGACGCGGTCCGGGCGACCGGGCTGACGTACATGATGGGCGAGACCAGCCACTACCACCCCGCGACCGTGCACGCCCGCGAACAGATCGCCCGGGGCGCGTTCGGCCGGATGTTCTACGCCGAGGGCGACTACGTCCACGACATGGACCTGGGCTTCTACGACGCCTACCGGTACAGCGGCGGCGAAGAGTGGAAGGCCACCGCCAGCTATCCCCCGCTGCTGTACCCGACGCACTCGGTGGGCGGGGTGCTCGGCGCCTGGCGGACGCACGCGGTGAGCGTGTCGGCGATCGGTGTGCGTGACGATCGTGGCGACGGCGTCTTCGACCGTGCGGTCAGCCGGTTCGACAACGACGTCTCCAACGCGACCGCTCTGTTCGAGGTGGCGGGTGGCGGTTCGTTCCGTACGAACGAGTTCCGGCGGGTCGGCTACCCCTCGCACATCCGCGAGTCCCGGTTCCGGTTCTTCGGCACGCAGGCCAGCATGGAGCAGCTGGCGACGGTGGCGCTGTGGCAGGACAAGAAGGGGGTGGAGGACATCAGCGAGCTGCTGGAGCCCAGGCCGACCCTGTCCGTCGACGACCCCTCGCTGCGGCATGTCGCGCCGGAGCTGCGGGCGGCGTTCACCTCCGGTTCGGCGCCGGTGCACGACCGGACGCGGCTGCCGCGGGAGTTCGACCGGCTGCACAACGGGCACGAGGGCAGCCACCACTTCCTGGTGGACGACTTCGTCACCGCGGTCGACACGGGTACCCTGCCGCCGGTCGACGCGTGGGTGGCCGCCCGCTACACCCTGCCGGGCATCGTCGCGCACGAGTCCGCGCGGCAGGGCGGGGTCCGGCTGGAGATCCCCGACTTCGGGGACGCCCCCGGGGCGTGAGGGATCAGGTGCCGGGCTTGCGGCCGTAGACGAAGACGTCGTCGCCGTTCTTCAGCAGCGACCAGTACTTCTTGGCGTCCGTCGTGGTCATGTTGACGCAGCCGTGCGAGCCCGGCGGGTTCCACATGCTCAGGCCGACCGAGTGGAAGGCCTGGCCGCCGTCGAAGAACTGGCTGTAGGGCATCGGCACGTCGTAGATGTTCGAGACGTGGTCGATGTCCCGCCAGTAGATCTTCTTCGCGCCGGTGCGGGTGGTGTAGCCCTTGCGGCCGGTGCGCACGGGGACCGGTCCGTACACGAGCTTCTTGCCGTCCTGGATCCAGCTGAGCTGGAGCGTGAGGTTCACGCAGGCGATCCGGCCCTTGTTCACCGGGCACTTGCCGTCCTTGTTCGGGTTCTCGCCGACGGCCTTCTGCTTGTTCATCAGGTCCATCACGCCCCAGGTGACGGATCCGGCGTAGCCGATGTCGGGCGTGATGCCGTGCCTGTCCTGGAAGGCCCTGATGGCCTTGCAGTCGGCGGCGGACTGCTTGCCGTCGACGGGCCGGCCGAGGAACTTCTCCACCTGCTTCTGGTACGGGCCCGCCTGCGTGGTGCAGCTCGCGGCCTGGGCCGGTGCCGCGGTGACGGCGAGTGTGAGCGGCGCCACCAGTCCCGTGACCCCGAGTACGACGGCGCCTCGTCTGCGTATGTCCCCCATGCGGCCTCTTCCCCTCTCCCCTGTCGTCCGGGACCCTGCCCGGGCGTCTTCCTGCGCGATTCCCGCGGATTGCGACTACTAGACCTGTCCGGGGGTGGGAGGGTTGTGGTTCCGGCCGCCCTGTGACGAAACGGTGAACTTCGCACGACCGCAGGATCCACATTCCGCGGATTGGACCGGGAACACGGCCGTCATGTCGCTCTAGGCTGCGGCGCATGCACCCCGCACTCGCCGGCGATCTCTCCCGGCTCCCCGAACTGCTGCAGTCCGCCCGCGACTTCGCCGCCCGTGCGACGGCAGGCCTGGCCGAGCGGCCGGTCGCGGCGTCCGGCCGGGCGCCCGGGCGGGCACCCCTGCCGGACGAGGGGGCGGGGGGCGAGGCCGCTCTCGCGCGGTTCGCCGAGCGGTGGGCGCACGGCTTCTCCGGCTCGGCCGGGCCGCGTTACCTGGGCTTCGTCACCGGGGGCGCGACGCCCGCGTCGGTCGCCGGGGACTGGCTGACGTCCGCGTTCGACCAGAACCTGTCGGGCGAGGGCGGCTCGTGGGCGCAGGCGCTGGAGCGGGAGACGGTGGGCTGGCTGCGCGAGCTGTTCGGGCTGAGCGAGGCGCACAGCGGGGCGTTCGTGACGGGCGCGACCGCGTCCAACACGGTCGGTCTGGCGATCGGCAGGGAGTGGCTCGGTGAGCGGCTGGGCGTGGACGTGTCCCGGCAGGGGGCCGCCGCGCTGGGCCCGGTCGACGTGCTCTCGGGCAGCCCGCACTCCAGCATCGCCAAGGCGATGTCGGTGCTGGGCATCGGCCGGGACCGGTTGCGGCTGGTGCCGCTGCTGCCCGGGAACCGGGAGGCGGTCGACGTCACCGCCCTGGAGGCGGCGCTCGCCGAGCGGGAGGGCCGGCCGGCGATCGTGGTCGCGAACGCGGGCACCGTGAACACCGTCGACTTCGACGATCTGCGCGCGATCGCCGCGCTGCGGGAGCGGTACGGCTTCTGGCTGCACGTCGACGCCGCGTTCGGCGCCTTCGCCGCGCTCAGTCCCGCGTACGCCGCTCTGGTCGACGGTCTCGACGCGGCCGACTCGGTCGGTGTGGACCTGCACAAGTGGCTCAACGTCCCCTACGATGCGGCCCTGCAGTTCACCCGCCGCCGCGACCTGCAGGTGGCGGTGTTCCACAACGCCTCCCCCTATCTGGGCCTTCCGGCCGGGGAGCCCGACTTCCTGCATCTGACCCCGGAGAACTCCCGGCGGCTGCGCGCGCTGCCCGCGTGGTTCTCGCTGGTGGCCTACGGGCGTGCGGGGCACCGGGAGATCGTGGAGCGCACCGTGGCCCAGGCCCGCCGGCTCGGCGCAGGTGTCGACGCACTGCCGGGGCTGCGGCTGCTGGCACCGGTCCGGCTGAACGTCGTCTGCTTCACCCTCGCCGAGGAGCCGACGCGGGAGCGGGTGGAGGCGCTGGCGCGGGCGGTCGCCGAGTCCGGGGAGGCGTACGTGACGACGACGGTGTACGGCGGTGTGCCGGGGCTGCGGGCCGCGTTCACGAACTGGCGCACCACCGGGGCCGACACCGAGCGGGTGCTGGACGTGCTGGCGGCGGCCTCGGGCGGGCGCCGTCAGGGGTGACGTAGGGCCGTGTGGAATCCGGTGTCGACGGCGGTGAGGCCGCCGTCGACCCGGAGGGTGGTGCCGGTGATCCACGCGGCGTCGCGGGAGGCGAGGAAGGCGACCGCGGCGGCGAGCGAGCCGAGGCCGGCCTTCGCGGCGCTGTAGGCGTGGTTGCCGAAGTCCTGCGGGCCGTTGACGGAGCCGATGCTCGGATCGCCCCGCGTCCGGAGGCGGCCAGGGCCTTTCCTCCGTCGAGGTCGAGCGCCCATGCCTCGTCGGGGTCGTCCTCGAAGCGGGGGACGTCCGGGGTGCAGTGGGCGGCGCAGTTGACCGGCACGCCGAGCGAGCCGAACGCGGCGACGGCCCGCTCGACGCCGCCTGGACCGAGGCGCGCTCGACGAGGACTCCGTGTCCTGCGAAGCGGGTGTGATCGGTCATGGGGTGGCCGTACGGCTCCGCGGGCGCCGTTTCACCGGTAACCGGTGACGTCCGCCGGCCTGCCCGCGTCCTGCACCTCGACCAGGTAGCGCCAGGCGTCGGGCCGACTGCCGTCGAGGTCGGTGAAGCCGTAGACCCGGGCGAGCCCGCCGCTGGAGAGCGACCGCCCGTTGAACCGGGCCACGCCGGGGTCGGCGGCCAGCGCGGCCACGGCACGGCCGGCGAAGCGCGGGGTCTCGGAGATGGCGAAGTGCGGTTCCTTCGCGCAGGCCTCACGCCAGTTGTCCTCGCGGACGCCGTACGCGTCGAGCATCAGTTCCGAGCGCAGCCAGCCCGGGGTGAGGGCGACGGCGGTGGCGCCGCGCGGGCCGAGTTCGTGGCCGAGCGCGAAGGCCATGCGCAGCACGGAGGTCTTGGCGAGGTCGTAGAAGAAGTTCACGCGGTAGGTGTCGCGGTTGTAGTCGGCGGTGCCGTCGGTGACCTCCACGACGAGGCCGCCGGGCCGGCGCAGCAGGAGCGGCAGCGCGTGGTGGCTGGTGACGGCGTGCGTCTCGACGGCGAGCCGGAGCAGCCTGAGTCCGTTGTCGAGGTCGTGCTCCCACACCGGGGTGTCCCACTCGAACAGCTTCTCCGCGCCCCAGATGTCGTTGACCAGGACGTCCAGCCGGCCCTGCTCGTCCGCGATGCGGTCCACCAGGGCCCTGACGGCGGCCCGGTCCAGGTGGTCGACGGGTACGGCGACGCCGTGTCCGCCGGCCGCGGTGACCAGGTCGGCGGTGTCCTCGATGGTCTCGGGCCGGTCGTACTCGGAGCGGTGGGCGCGGGTGCTGCGGCCGGTGACGTAGACGGTGGCGCCGGCCGCGCCGAGTTCGACGGCGATGCCGCGCCCGGCGCCCCTGGTCGCCCCGGCGACCAGCGCCACCTTGCCCTTGAGTGGTTCCGGCATGTCCGGCCTCCCGTGCGGTTCGACTGCTGTCGTCGTCCACTGTCGCGAGAAAGCCGGACATCTTCTGTCGGTGTTGCACGCGGGCTTCAGTGTCCGCGTGCGATCCACTCCTCCAGGTGGGGTGCTTCGGCGCCGATGGTGGTGGGGTCGCCGTGACCGGTGAGGACCTTGGTCTCCGGGGGGAGGGTGAGCAGGCGGTCGCGGATGGAGTCGATGATCGTCGGGAAGTGGGAGAAGGAGCGTCCGGTGGCGCCGGGGCCGCCCTGGAAGAGGGTGTCGCCGGTGAAGACGGTGCCGAGCGCGGGGTCGTACAGGCAGACGGCACCCGGGGCGTGTCCGGGGGTGTGCAGGACGGTGAGGTCGGCGCCGGCGGCCTCGATGACCTGGCCGTCGAGGAGGTGGCGGTCGGGGTCGCGGTGGGGGTGGGTCTGCTTCCACAGCGGCAGGTCGTCGGGGTGCAGCCAGATGGTGGCGCCGGTGCGGTCGGCCAGTTCCGTCGCCGCGTTGATGTGGTCGTTGTGCGCGTGGGTGCAGACGATCGCGATCAGGCGCCGGTCGTCGACGGCGCGGGCGATGGCGTCCGCGTCGTGGGCGGCGTCGATGACGATCACCTCCCGCTCGTCGCCGACGATCCACACGTTGTTCTCCACGTCCCAGGTGCCGCCGTCCAGCGTGAACTGCCCGGAGGTGACGAGGCGTTCGATGCGGGTGGTCATCACAGCACCACCACCGAGCGCAGCACGTCGCCGTGGTGCATCCGCTCGAAGGCCTGCTCCACCTCGTCGAGGCGGACGGTCTCGGTGACGAACGCGTCGAGCGGCAGGCGGCCCTGCAGGTGCAGGTCGATCAGCATGGGGAAGTCGCGGGAGGGCAGGCAGTCGCCGTACCAGGAGGACTTCAGGGCGCCGCCGCGGCCGAAGACGTCCAGCAGGGGCAGTTCCAGCTTCATCTCGGGGGTGGGGACGCCGACGAGGACGACGGTGCCGGCGAGGTCGCGGGCGTAGAAGGCCTGCCGGTACGTCTCGGGGCGGCCGACCGCCTCGATGACGACGTCGGCGCCGAAGCCGCCGGTCAGCTCGCGGATGGCCTCGACCGGCTCGGTCTCCTTGGAGTTGACGGTGTGGGTGGCGCCGAGCGTGCGGGCCTTGTCGAGCTTGCGGGCGTCGATGTCCACGGCGATGATCTTCGCCGCGCCGGCCAGGTTCGCTCCGGCGACGGCCGCGTCGCCGACGCCGCCGCAGCCGATGACGGCGACGGAGTCGCCGCGGCCGACCCCTCCGGTGTTGATCGCGGCGCCGAGGCCGGCCATCACCCCGCAGCCCAGCAGTCCGGCGACCGCCGGGGAGACGGCCGGGTCCACCTTGGTGCACTGCCCGGCCGCGACGAGCGTCTTCTCGGCGAACGCGCCGATGCCGAGCGCCGGGGAGAGTTCCCGGCCGGTGGCGGCGAGGGTCATCTTCTGCCGGGCATTGTGGGTGTTGAAGCAGTACCAGGGCCGGCCGCGCAGGCAGGCCCGGCAATTCCCGCACACGGCGCGCCAGTTGAGGATGACGAAGTCGCCGGGTGCCACGTCGGTGACGCCGTCGCCGACCGACTCCACGACGCCGGCGGCCTCATGGCCGAGGAGGAAGGGGAAGTCGTCGGAGATGCCGCCCTGCTTGTAGTGCAGATCGGTGTGACAGACCCCGCAGGCCTGGACGCGTACGACGGCTTCGCCGGGGCCCGGGTCCGGCACCACGATCGTCTCGACCCGTACGGGCTCGTCCTTCCCCGGTGCGATCACGCCGCGTACTTCCTGCGCCATGGCCTGGCCCCTTCCATCGATTGCCTTCGCCGCCGACCCTACGCGCGCGTGGCGGGTATCGGGGCGGACCACGGCGGTGTCCGTGGATCTTTCCGGCCGCCGGACACACCGGCACCGCTCGCCCCGTATCAACGGGCCGGGCGGCGGGACCAGAAGAATCACGTAAGAATTTGACCGAATAATGTCATTCCATGATGGGAATTTTTTTGCAGGGTGCGGGACTTGGCCTGGTTTCTGTATCGCGTCCGGTCGTGCCTCAATGGCGGCATGCCTTCTGACGGCCGCAAGGGACGTACCGCATTCCTGTTCTCGGCCGGCGCCTCACCGCCGTCCGGGACGGGACGAGAACTCCGTTCGCAATTCCCGGTGTTCGCCGAGACGCTGGACGAGATCTGCGCGCGCCTCGATCCGTATCTCGAACTCCCGCTGGAATGCGTGATGTCCGCGGCCGCCGGCAGCCGGACGGCCGCACTGCTGGACCGGGCGCCGTTCGCCGGGCCGGCGGTGTTCGCGCTCCAGGTGGCCCAGTGCCGGCTGCTGGAGAGCTGGGGCGTGCGGCCGGACGTGGTGTTCGGCCAGGCGGCCGGGCGGATGGCCGCCGCGTACGCCGCGGGCGTCTTCTCGCTCGCGGACGCCTGCCACGCGGTGGGCACCCTGGCGCGGCTGCTGGGCGGCCTCGCGGAGACGGCGGGCCGGGCCTGCCCGGACGGGATGCTCGACGCCTACGGCCGCACGCTCGCCACGCTCCACCCGCGTGCGCCGCGTCTCACGCTCGTCTGCGACGGGACCGCCCGTCCGGTGGGCGCCGAGACCGCCGAGCCGGACTTCTGGGTGCGGCACGCGCCCCTGCGGCTCGCGGACGCCGTCGCCCCGCTGCATCGCGACGGGGTCCGCACCTGGCTGGAACTGGGCCCGGGCGACGTGCTCGCCCGGCTGCTCCCGGACGTCCTCCCGGACGGCGCGGCCTCGGTCTTCGCGCTGTCGCGCGACTGGGCGGAACTGCGCTCGGGAACGGATGCCGGCCCCGAGGCCGGACAGGGGTGAGGGCCGCCCGGCGGACGGCCCTCGTGCCCGCCCCGCCGGGACGGCCCCCGCACTCCGCTCGCGGCTCAGGCCTGGACGGCCGGCAGCAGACCCGTCACGGGCGCCACGAGGTCGGTGACCTGGTGCAGTTCGTTCAGCTTGTTCAGCTCACCGAGCTGGTTCAGCCCGCGCACCTGCTCGGAGACCCGCGGCATCCGGTCCTGCTGCGCGGCGGGAATGTCGCTGACGGCGAGCGAGTCGAGCACGGTCATGGGGTTGATCTGCCCGGTGTGCGGTGCGCTCGCGTCGGCCGCGTTCGCCAGCGGGGCGGCAAAGCCCGTGACCCCGGCGGCCAGGCCGAGGGCGGCGACGATACGTCGTGTTGAGATCATGTCTTCAGCAACGGCGGCGGGGGCCGCCCGGACACGGCCGGCGGGCCGTGCTCACCCGTGAGGCGGAGCACGGGGCCTGCGCTTGCCGAGGCCGCCGGGCCGGAGGAGCCTCGAAGGGTGGAGGCCCGTGCGGCTCGTCCCACGTCGGGCCGCGGGCGCCTGAAGGAGGTCACCATGGGCACCGCGACAGGTTCCGCCTTCGACACCGAGACACTGCGCCGGGGCATAGAAGGGACCACCGGGAACACCCTTCTGTCGCTCTACGCCGACGACGCGGAGATCCGCATCGTCGACCGCAACAGCCAGCCCAGCCATCCCACCGTCCTGCGCGGCCGGGGCCAGATCGCCGAGATGCTGGACGACGTCTACCGGCGCGACATGACGCACAAGCTGGACCTGTGTGTCGTGCAGGGCGATCACGCCGCGTTCAGCGAGAGCTGTCAGTACGGGGACGGCACCCGGGTCCTCGCCGAATCGATGATCACCCTGCGCGACGGCAAGATCGCCAGCCAGCTGATCGTCCAGGCCTGGGACGAGTAGGCGCACCCCGGCATGACGGGCGCCGGAAGGAGATACGCGCGCGTCCAGGTCAGCTCTCGGCTGACCTGGACCTTCTCGGCCCGGGCGGCCCTCGGACGACTCCCCCCGGCCCGCCCTCGGCGACACGCGCAGGCCTCCCCGGCGCATCTGCTCCCGCCCGCCGTGCTGCTTCGCTCGGCACTGCGAGCGGCGCGCGGGCGCCCGCGTCCCGCGCTGCCGCGCGTACGCCGCACGCGGCACGGCCGGCTGCGGTGAGCCGAACCGGGGCGAACGTCCGCGCACAGCAGGGAAATCAGCACCGGAGCAGGGAAATCAGCGCTGGAGCGAGGGAATCGGGCGCCGCTGCACGGGGGCCGGCGTCCGCCGGGGCCGGCCTCCCGCCGGCCGCGTGGGTACCCGTTCCGGCGGACGCGCCCCGAGGGGTGTCCGCGTGCTGGGCTACGCTGTACCCGGGCCGTGACTGGCGCTGAGGTGGAGTACCACCGGGGAGCGGCCCGTCGAGAATGCCGCGCGCCTGGGCGAGGAGAGTCGATCCAGCTCAGGAGTGTGACGCATGACCCAGGCCCGCCTCATGGACGGCACCGCGCTCGCCCGGCGCATCGTCGGGGACACCGCGGCGAAGGCCGCCGACCTCACCGCACGCACCGGCGGCGCCCCCTGCCTCGCGACCGTGCTGGTCGGCGAGGACCCCGCGTCCGTGACGTATGTCCGCATGAAGCAGAACCGCTGCCGCGAGGCCGGCGTCGCGTCCCGGCACGTGGCCCTGCCGGCCGCCACGACGACCGCCGAACTCGTGCGCACGCTGCGTGAGTTGTCCGACGACCCGGGTGTGCACGGGATCCTGCTGCAGCACCCGATGGGCGAGCACATCGACGAGCGGGCCGCGTTCGAGGCGATCGCGCCGCAGAAGGACGTCGACGGAGTCACGTTCGCCTCGTTCGCCACGATGAGCTTCGGCCTGCCGGGCTTGGTCTCCTGCACCCCCGGCGGCATCCTGCGGCTGCTGGACGAGTACGGCGTCGACCCGGCCGGGAAGCGGGCCGTGGTGGTGGGCCGCAGCGCGATCCTCGGCAAGCCGGTGGGCATGCTGCTCCTGGCCCGGGACGCCACCGTGACGTACTGCCACTCGCGGACGGCGGACCTGTCGGCTGCGGTCCGCGAGGCGGACATCGTCGTCGTCGCCGTCGGCCGGCCGCGGTTGATCCGCGGGCAGGACATCAAGCCCGGCGCGGTCGTGATCGACGCCGGCTACAACGCGGGCAACGTCGGTGACGTCGACTTCGACTCGGCCGTGGAGCGGGCCTCGCTGATCACCCCGGTGCCGGGCGGTGTCGGCCCGATGACGATCGCCACGCTGCTGGAGCAGACCGTCGAGGCCGCCGCCCGGCAGCTCGGGGCTTAGCCCCTCTCCTTCGGATCTTGCCGGGGTCGGCCGGAAAGCCCCGTCGGCCGGAGCCGGCCTGATCCGAAGGAAAGGACCTGGCGGTCAGCGCATCCAGGCGCTGTAGCCCATCACGTCCCCGGCCTTCACGCCGTACTCCGGGTCGCCCTTGGTGAAGGTGGCCTCCATGCCGAGGACGGCACCGGTGCGCGGTTCCAGGATCAGCATGTGCCGGATGCCGTCGGTGTCGTACAGGTACGCCTGGCCGGGGCGGCCGAGGCGGTCGGTCACCTCACCGGCCGGCCGCATCCCCCCGGCCTGGGCGAACAGCCGGACGACGGCCGCCGATTCGCGGGCCCCGAGGGTCCAGTGGTCGAGGAGTTCCGCGACGGAGTCGAGGAGTTCGGCGGTGCTCGGCGCGGCCGTGCCGCGGTCGGCTTGGGGCCGGGCGAGCTCGGTGAGGTAGGCGCTCATGGCGGCCGCGGTGTGCGGCGGGGTCGCCTCGGGCGGGGCGTCGCTCCACATCGGCGGGTACGTGGTCCGGCTGATCACATGGCCGTCCGCGACCTCGTGCGGGGTGTCGCCCTCGTCGGTGAGGACCGGCCGGCCGGGCGTGCGCGGGTCGGTCGCCACGACCAGCTCGGTGTGGGTGTGGTCCGCACGCCAGCGCACGACACGCTCCTCGGGCAGGGTGACGGGCGGTTTCCCGTCGCTCATGCCGAGGCTCCACGACTGCACGTGGGTGCCCTTGCGCAGGGCGGGCGAGCCGCCCGACGCGGCCGCGTCGGCGAGGGCGGCCAGCTCCTTCAGGGGTACGGGCCTGGAGTGGGCGTGGACGGTCAGCGGGCGGGGCGCGGCGACGGCCCGGGGGGTGCTCGGACCGCCGAGCACGGCGTCGACGGCGATCAGGAGAACGACGGCGGTGGCGGCGAGGCTCCAGAGCAGCCGGGTGCGCGGGGTACGGCCGGGCAGTGACCGAAGCGGCCGCAGCCGGCGCCGGGCGCGCGTCTCGTGCAGCAGCCGCTCCAGCTGCCGCTCGGCGCGGTGGTCCAGCGGCCCGTCGCCGAAGTGGGGGGCGTCGACGGGCACGGGGTTGGCGCGGCGGAGGAGGTCGAGTTCGTCAGCCATGTCGGTGGTCCTCGCAGACTGTCGCGTCGGTGCTGGGTGCGGAATGCGGGACCAGGGCACGCATCCGGTCGATCTCGGCTCGCAGGCGGCCCCGTGCGCGGTGCAGGCGCATGGCCGCCGCCCGGCCGCCGCAGCCCAGGGCCACCGCGATCTCGTCGGCGCCGAGCTCCTCCCAGGCCGCGAGGCGCAGCACCTCCCGGTCCGCCGGGGAGAGCCGGTCCAGTGCCTCGTGCACCCAGGCGCCCGGGGCGTCCGCGTCGGGGCTCGCCACGATGTGCCGTCCGTGCGCGGCCTCGTCGTTGCCCATGCGGTCCACCAGCCGGCGCCGGCGCCCGTAGCCGCGTACCGCGTTCGCCAGGCAGTTGCGGGCCACCCCGTACAGCCAGGGCAGCGGGGTGGCCGGCAGGTCGTCCCGGCGGCGCCAGGCGACCGTGAACACCTCCGCCACCACTTCCTCCACCTCGTCGGCGCGCCCCTGCAGTCGCCTCGCCACATAGCGGCTGACCGCCCAGTAGTGCTCGCGATAGGCAGCGGCGAAGATCTCGTCGTTGCTCATGTTCGGTTCGTGTCCGGCGCCCCCCGGATCGTCACACCCTTTCTCCGTGATGCTCCTCGCGTCGTCCGAGTGTGACCGAGGGGCGGGGCGCGGACACAGGCGGGGCGTGAAGAGGATCAGAGACATCAGGGGCATCAGGGCCGTGCGGTGGCTGACGACCACCGACCACAAGACGATCGGGACGCTCTATTTGGTCACGTCGTTCGCGTTCTTCCTGATCGGTGGCGTGATGGCGTTGCTCATGCGCGCCGAGCTGGCCCGGCCGGGCCTGCAGATCATGTCGAACGAGCAGTTCAACCAGGCGTTCACGATGCACGGCACGATCATGCTGCTGATGTTCGCCACGCCGCTGTTCGCCGGTTTCACGAACTGGATCATGCCGCTGCAGATCGGCGCGCCCGACGTGGCGTTCCCGCGGCTGAACATGTTCGCCTACTGGCTGTACCTGTTCGGCTCGACCATCGCGGTGGGCGGCTTCCTCACCCCGCAGGGTGCGGCCGACTTCGGCTGGTTCGCCTACTCCCCGCTGTCGGACGCGGTCCGCAGCCCGGGGATCGGCGCCGACATGTGGATCATGGG
>NZ_JBFBBK010000030.1:37841-116673 GCF_040682635.1 Streptomyces sp. NPDC051133 | reverse complement strand
CACGGGCGGGCCGTCGGACGGCGGGGACGGCGGTTCAGACGGCACGGGGCCGCGTCGGCCCTCGGGCCCGCCCGACCGGTACCGCAACGATCAGGAACGCGTCACTGCCGTTGGCGTCGACCGAGACACCGCACACCGGGTCCGAGGGGAAGCCGGTGATGGTGCTGAGGTCGGTCCAGCCCGGGGCGTTGGCCGGGCCGGACACGATGTTCGGGGTGTCCGGGGACGGCGCGATGCCGGGGCGCCGGCCGGCGAACGGCACCCCGCCGACGAGCGCGGCGAGGAACTGCTCGTTGCCGTTGGGGTCCGTCGAGTCGACGCCGGTACCGCACGCCGTCGCCGTCGCGGTCACCGTCGCGGTCGCCGTCGTGGTCGCCGTGGTGGTCACGGTCGCGGTCGCCGTCGCCGTCCTGGTCACCGTGACGGTGGGCTTGGGGTGCTGGGAGTCGCAGTCGCCGCCCTTGTCGTCCGGCTTCGTGTGGTCGCACGGGCGGGGGTCGGCGGCGTACGTCACGCTCGCGCCCGTGTGCGAGGTCATGCCGGCGGCCACCGCCACCGCGGGGGTCGCCACCGCGACCGTCACCGCCGTGGCGATCGCGGCGAGCCTGCGGAGCCGGGTGAACCGGCCGCCCGGCGCCGGTCCGAAGGGCGGGGGCGTCCTGTGCTCAGGACTCATATGGGTGCTCCTTGATTCCTGGGGGGGGGCGGCTCGGGGCGTTCCCCGAGCCCGAGGGCGAGCCTCCCCGGACAGGGCGGAGCAACGGCGCAAACCTGCGCAAACACGCTCATACATCAATAGGTCGGGCTAGGCGGTGTCTGCCGGGCGCGGTACTACAGGCCGTCCGCCGGCGCGAGGTCCTGCTCGGTCCAGATCGTCTTGCCGGTGGAGGTGTAGCGCGTGCCCCAGTGATGGGTCATCTGGGCGATGATGAACAGGCCCCGGCCGCCCTCGTCGTCGCTGGCCGCGTGCCGCAGATTGGGCGTGGTGTGGCCGGTGTCGGAGACCTCGCAGATCAGGGTCCGGTCGCGGATCAGACGTACCTGGATCGGGCCGCCGACGTAACGGATGGCGTTGGTGACCAGCTCGCTGACGATGAGCTCGGTGGCGAACGTCAGGTCGTCCAGGTCCCAGTCGCGGAGCTGCTTGCTGACGGCCGTGCGGATGGTGGCCACCGCGGCCGGGTCCGGGGACAGCGCCCACTGGGCGAACCGGCCGCGGTCGAGCAGACGGGTGCGGACCACCAACAGCGTCGCGTCCACGTCCACCGGCCCGGGCAGCAGGGTGGTCACCGCCCGGTCGCACAGCACCTCCAGGGCGCCGCGGTCGTCGGAGAGGACGTGGGACAGCCGCGCGAGCCCGGCGTCACGGCCGTCGGCCGCCTGCAGCAGACCGCCCGTGAAGAGCGCGAGCACACTGCCCGGTTCGAACCGCAGTTCCGTGCTCTGGTAGGGCGGGCCGCCGATGCCCAGCGGCGGCCCGGCCGGCAGCTCCGGGTAGGCGACGGCGCCGGTGTCCGGTTCGACGACCGCCAGCACCGGCTCCCCGGCCCGCGCCAGGCTGCACGTCCCCGAGACGGGGTCGTACACCGCGTACAGGCAGCTCACCCCCAGTGCCTCGTCGGCCCGCGGCAGCCGGCGGCCCGGACCCTGCCCGTTCGCTCGCTCGTGCGCGGTCTGCTCGACCAGGTCGTCCAGGCGCGACAGCAGCTCGTCCGGGCTCAGGTCCAGCCGGGCCAGCACCCGTACCCCCGTGCGCAGGCGTCCCATGGCGGCAGCGGCACGCAGCCCGTGACCGACCACGTCCCCGACGACCAGGCCGACCCGGGTGCCCGACAGCGGGATGACGTCGTACCAGTCGCCGCCCACCCCGGATCCGCTGTCGGCCGGCAGATAGCGGCTCGCCGAGTCGACGGCGACGTGCGGCGGCAGCCGGCCCGGGAGCATGCTCTTCTGGAGTTTGAGGGCCACGGTGTGGCCACGGGTGACCACCGGCATCAGCACCAGCCCGATCAGCAGGGCGCCCAGGCCCAGGACGGTGACCCCGCCCGTCCTCCCGATCAGCGGCAGGTCGACGGCGGTCGCGCCGTACCCGGGGTTCGCGTAGACGACGAACGCGGCGTAGACGAACAGCAGGCACATCATCAGCGCGCCGAGTCCCGGCAGCACGCCCTTGAGGACCAGGTCCCGTCTGCTGCGGGTGAGGACCTTGCGGTGGTACCAGACGCAGGCGAAGCCGGTCAGCGTGTACTGGAAGGCGATCGCGAGACCCACCGAGTCGATCGAGTCGGCCAGGATGTTCCGGCTGAACGAAGACAGCAGGAGCAGCAGGGCGATCGAGGCCGCTCCCATGCCGACGGTCCCCCAGGTCGGGGTGAGAAATCTGCGGTGGATCCGGGCGAACCGGAAGGAGACGGCCTTGTGGACCGCCATCGAGAAGACGGTCCTGGCCAGGGGCAGGATGGTCGTCTGGGCCGAGGCCAGCGCGGAGGTCAGCACCATCAGGATCAGCAGTCTCGACAGCAGGACCCCCGTGCCGCTGGCCCCGAACACGGCCTCGCCCAGCCCGGAGAACACGTCGTCGGAGTTCTGCGCGTTGCCCAGCCCGATGCCGGTGGTGCCGACTCCCGCGAACGCCTGCGCCGACGTGGCCACCAGCCCGTACACGCACAGGAGCAGCACGGTCGACAGGACCGCGGCGCGACCGGGAACACGTGTGCTGTCGACGGTCTCCTCGTTGACCGAGAACGCGGTGTCCCAGCCCCAGTAGATGAAGACGCCCGCGAGGACGCCCGAGGTCAGGGCCCTGGACGAGGGCACCTCGAAGGGGTTGAACCAGGAGGCGGAGACCTGGATCGCCGTCGGCGGAGGACTGGTGTGGACCCGGACCAGCGCGGCGACCGCGAACAGGATCAGCATCACCATCTCCAGGCCCAGCAGCCAGCGCTGGACGGCCGCCGAGACCTCGATGCCGATGTAGCAGACGGCGGTGATCAGGACGATCCAGACGACGCCCGCCACGGTGACCCAGAGCCGGCTCTCCGCCAGGCCGTCGAGGCCCACCAGCCGGAAGCCGTAGGCGGCGGCGATCGCGGCGAGGTTCACCATGACGATGATGTTGGCGACGATGAGGCCCCAGCCGCCCATCCAGCCGGCGCGCGGCCCGAAGGTGCGGGTGGCCCAGGTGAAGGTGGTGCCGCAGTCGGCGTTGCTCGCGTTGAGCTCCCGGAAGGCGCACGCGACGAGCACCATCGGGACGAACGCCAGCATGATGACGATCGGGGCCTGCAGTCCGACCCCGGCCACGATGATGCCCAGCGTGGCGGCGAGGCTGTAGGCCGGTCCGGTGGACGCCAGGCCCATGACGACCGAGGAGAACATGCCCAGGGCGTCGCTCCTGAGCCCTTTGCGGCCGGCCCCCGTACCCGAGGCGGGGCGGCCGGCCGACATGGCGCTGGCGAAAGGCCTCACACTTGATTGCACCGCCGGGTCACGGCCCTCCGCAACAGCGCTGGGCCGCCTCACCCGCTCGACGCCCGGGTGCGCGGCGGGCGGGCGGCGGGGTGCCCGTCCCCGACCGGCCCGGTACCCGGCGGACTCAGGCCGTGGGGAGGGGCTGTTCGGTCCAGATCGACTTGCCCGTGCGGGTGTGCCGGGTGCCCCAGCGCCGGCAGAGTGCGGAGATGAGCTGCAGGCCCCGTCCGCCCTCGTCGGTGTCGGAGGTGTGGCGGATGTGCGGCGTGGTCAGGCTGGCGTCGGAGACCTCGCAGATCAGCGCGCGGCTGCGGAGCATGCGCAGCCGGGTGGGGCCGCAGGCGTGCCGGACGACGTTCCCGACCAGCTCGCTGACCAGGAGTTCGGTGGTCATGATCAGGTCCTCGTCGGCCAGGTCCCACGCGGTGAGCTGCGCGCGGACCAGCTCACGCGCCCGGCCCGCCGCCGTCGGGTCCTCCGGCAGCGGCCACTCCGCGACGTTCTCCGCCGTCAGCGGGTGGGTGCGGGCCAGCAGCAGGGCGGCGTCGTCCACCAGCGCGCCGTGGGCGGGGAGGAGGGCGGAGGTGAGGGCGGCGCAGAGGGCGTCCAGGCCGGACGCGTCCGCCGGTGCGGCCGGCATGGCGGTCACGGACCGGGAGAGGAGCTCGGCGAGCCGGCTCATGCCGGTGCTGACGTCCCGGTCCTTGCTCTCGACCAGGCCGTCGCTGTAGAGGGCGAGCAGGCTGTCGGCGGGCAGCAGGGTCTCGCGGACCTCGAAGGGGGGAGCGGCCACCCCGAGCGGCGGATCGGGGGTCATCGGCAGGAAGGCGACGGAGCCGTCGGGGTGGGCCACCAACGGGGGCGGCTGACCGGCGCTGGCGTACGACAGACGCCGGGTCACCGGGTCGTAGATGCCGTACAGGCAGGTCGCGAAGGCATCGTTGCCCAGGTCGCCGACGATGTCGTTCAGGTGACCGAGGATCTCGTCGGGCGGCAGCTCCAGCTCCGAGAGGGTGCGGACGGCCGTGCGGAGCCCGCCCATGGTGGCGGCCTCGGCCATGCCATGGCCCATGACGTCGCCGATCACGAGTGCCACCCTGGCCGCGGAGAGCGGGATCACGTCGTACCAGTCGCCGCCGACGTCCGCCCCCTGGGTGGCCGGCTGGTAGCGCGCCGCCGTCGTCACCTCGGGCAGCTCGGGCAGTGCTCGTGGCAGCAGGCTGCGCTGGAGGGTGCGGGCCCGGGTCGTCGCCTCGTCATAGAGGCCGGCCCGCTCCAGGGCCTGTGCGATCAGTCCGCTGAGCGCGGTCAGCAGCGTTCGTTCGTCATCGTCCAGCACCCGCGCCCGGCCGAAGGCGATCACCACCGCGCCGATCTCGCGCCCCGACACCGCCAGCGGCAGAAAGGCCCACGCCTGCTTGCCGCCCTCCCGGACCAGGGCCCGGGTCTGCGGGTACCGCCGCAGGATCTCCTCCTGGGAGGAGATGAAGAGGGTGGTGCGGGTGCGCAGGGCGTCCCCCAGCGGGGTGGCGGTGTCCGTCACCGCCCACTGCCCGTCCAGCAGCCGGGTGAAGCGCTCCGCATACCCCCGGGAGCCGACCACGGTCAGCCGGTCGCCGGCCACGCCGAGCATGACGAGTCCGGTGGCCCCGAGGGGGGTCATCACCCCGTCGGCCACCGCCGCGATCACGTCCTGGGCCGTGACGGCCTCGGCCAGCTCCCGCGTGATCCGCTGGACCAGGGCCGCCCGCTCCCCGGCCGCCCGCTCGGCGGCGGCGCGCTCGGCCTCGCGCAGATGCCGCTCGGTGGTGTCGGTGATGTAGAGCGTGAGGCCTTCCGGCACCGGTACCAGCCGCAGGTGGTACCAGGAGGTTCCGTCCTGACCCGGTACGTCGAATCCGGCCGGCCGTCCCTCGGCCACCGTGGCCCGGCACCGTTCCTCCAGGCCCGGCACGGCGTGCAGCGCGGGAATGTCCCAGAGCAGGGACCCGGCCACGTCTCCCGCGGCGCCGAAGAGCTTCTCGGCGGCCTGATTGAGGAATCCGATGCGCCAGTCCGAGTCCAGGGAGACGAAGCCGTCGCTCATGTGCCGCAGCGCCCGCCCCACCGACTCGGCGGCGGTGTGCGTCTCGCTGCTGTCTCGGAGGGTGCCGATCACCTTCACGGGTGTCCCCTCCTCGTCCGTGAGCGTCCGGGCACCCGCCTCGATCCAGAGGTAGGTGCCGTCCTCGCGCCGGATCCGGTACTCGTCCTGGAAGCCGCCGCGCAGCTGGATGCCCATGTCGAAGCCGGTCACCGCCCCCGGCAGGTCGTCCGGGTGGATCAGCGCCGCCCACGCCTCGATCCCGCCGGCCATCACCGCCGGATCGATGCCGGCCAGCACCTCCTCGACGGGCCGGTCGGAGGTCAGTTCCCCGGTGCGCAGGTCCCAGGTGTACGCGAGGGAGGGCGCCCAGTCCGCGTCCCACGGGGGTGCCTCCCGTGACCCCGATCCGCCCTCAAGGGCGCGCAGCAGAGTGGGGGACGGGTTGAGGATCCCGGACGCCCTGAGCCGCCCGGACATCCATTCCGCCACCTCGCGCTGGAACGCGCGCTCCGCCGCACCGGGCTCGTCGCCCGGGGCGAAGAGGACCGAGAGCGCGCCCCGGCGCCGGCCACCGCCGGGGATGGGGACGGCCAGGTGGGCGATGCCGGCGGGGACGCGGGAAGGCCACAGGGCGGCGGGGTCCCGGCCCGGCACCGGGTCGGGCGGGGCCAGTTCGGGCTGCCAGGCGACGATGTCGTCGCGAGCGGCCCTGCTGGGCGGTGCCGCGCCTCGCGCCGGGATGATCAGCCAGGGCCGGGTCATCGGTTCCGGCAGGCCGCTGTCGGCGACCAGGTAGAGGATGCCGCTCATGCCGCCGCCGGGGAGGTGCACCATGCCGCCGAGACCGTGCACCTCGGCCACCGCCTGCTGGAGCGCGGTCAGCAGCACGTCGACGTCGCGTCGGTCCGCGTCCACGGCGTCGAGCAGCCGCATCCGCATGCGGTGTCGCTGCGAGGGCCGTACGGTCTGTATGTCGCCGCCTCTGGTATTCACCACTGTCGACTGCCACCTCCGCGCGTACCGCAGCGATCTCTCGTCGCCAATCCATCCTATTCGGGCGAACTTAAGCCATTTCACCTGCTTTGGGGTAGGACCGTCATCAGTCAACTCCAGGTGACGTCGGCTCACCCTTCGTCGCCCACCCTTCGTCGCCTCACCTCCAGCGGAGGCCCTGGTCATGACCACCGAGCACGGGGGCCGGCCGCCGAAGGGCGCGTCACGGACCGCCCGCCGCCTGGCCCCTCGCCGGCGCCGCGGGGGTGACGGAGCCCGCCCCCACCGCTTCGGCGCTGAAGCCCGTCGATCCGGCCGCGTTCCGCTCCCTCGTCGCGCGAGCGGCGAGGAAACGCATGGTCCCCGGCGCGGTGGTCCTGCTGCGCACCCCGCGGGGCACCCACCGGGCGACCGTGGGCACGACCGAGCTGGGTACGCCCGGCTCCCCCACCACGGCCCGCTCCCCCACCACGGCCGACCACTTCCGGATCGCCTCCAACACCAAGACCATGACCTCGGCGCTGATCCTCCTCCTCGCCCAGGACGGCAGGCTCCGGCTGACCGACCCGGTGTCCGCCTACGTGTCCGGGGTGCCGGGCGGCGAACACATCACCGTCGCCGAACTGCGCCCCGCTCGGCCTGACCCACACCTCACTGCCCGGCGCCCACGACCTGTCTCCCCGCCCCCTACGCGCACGGCTACATGTACGGCGGATCGGCCTACGCACTGGTCGACCGGCCCTACCCCGCCGGCCTGCGGGCGGCGGCCCGGTCCGGGAGGCTCCGCCCGGTGGACTACACCCATCAGAACCCTCCTACGCCACCGCCCCCGGAGGCGCCATCTCCCGCGCCGACGACCTGGCCACCTGGATCAGGGCCCTGGTGACGGGCAAGGTCCTCGGTCCCGCGTACCAGCGGCTGTGGCTGCGCGGCCCCCGGGCCGAGGACCCGGCCGCGCCGGGCGGATCGCAGTACGGCTACGGCATCGCCCGCCAACGGTTCGGTCCGCACGCCTCGATGTACTACCACGGCGGTGAACTGCCGGGCTTCAACTCCTTCATCGGCTACGCCCCGGACAACGACGTCACCCTCGTGATCTGGACGAATCTGACCCTCTCCCCCGAGGGCCGGACCACCGCCCAGGCCCTGCTGCCCACCGTCCTCGACCAGATCTACACCGGCCTCTCCCTCCCCACCGGCGACTGAATCCCCCCGCTTGTCCGGTTTGCGAGCCGCTCCGACGAGGCCGATCCTGAAGTGGAGGCATGCCCACAATCGTGTGAACCGAGCGCAAGGACCACGGAGCCGGCGGTGACCGCGGCCCGTAGAGAGCGTGTTCCAGATGAGGCTTGTCGTCGATCTCAACCGGTGCCAGGGATTCGCACAGTGCGTCTTTCTCGCCCCGGACGTCTTCTCCCTGCACGGCGAGGAAGCGCTGCTGTTCTCCCCTCACTTTGACGAGGCACAGCGTGACCGGGTGGAGAAGGCGGCTGCCGCCTGCCCGGTCCAGGCCATCCTCGTCGACTACTCCGACGAGCCGACCAGGCGGGTGGAGCCCCATGTCGGCTGACACGGACGTCCAGGTCCTGCGGCGCCAGGGCCGCATCGTCGTCGTCGGCGCCTCGCTGGCCGGTCTGCGCGCGGCCGAGACCCTGCGCGAGCAGGGCTTCACCGGTTCCCTGACCATGATCGGCGACGAGCCGTACGAACCCTACGACCGGCCGCCGCTGTCCAAGCAGGCGCTGCTGGGGCGGGCCCGGCCCGAGGACACCGTGCTGCCGCGGCGGCGCGACATCGACGCCGAATGGCGTCTGGGCGTCGCGGCCGAGAGCCTGGACAGGGCCGCGAAACAGGTGCGGCTGGCGAACGGCGACACCGTCCCCTACGACCGCCTGCTGATCGCCACGGGAACCAGGGCGCGGCCCTGGTTCCATCCGGAAGAGGCGGCGCTGGACGGGGTGTTCGGGCTGCGTACGCGCGACGATTCCGCACGCCTGCGCCGGAAGCTGACGTCGGGCGTGTCCCGGGTGCTGGTGATCGGCGCCGGTTTCACGGGCTCCGAGGTCGCCTCCGCCTGCCGGGAGCTGGGCCTTCAGGTCACGGTCGCCGAGCGCGGCCCGGCACCGCTGGTGGGCGCGCTCGGCGGGGTGATCGGCGCGGTCGCGGACCGGCTGCAGCGGGGGCACGGGGTCGACCTGCGCTGCGGCGTCAGCGTCACCGCCCTCGAGGGCGACGACGTGGGGCGGCTCAGGCGCGCCCATCTGTCCGACGGTTCGGCGATCGACGTGGAGGTGGCGGTCGTCTCGCTCGGTGCCCTGCGGAACACGGAATGGCTCGCCGGCTCGGGGGTGGCGGCGGGCGCCCGGGGGGTGGCGTGCGACGCCGGGTGCCGGGTGTTCGACGTCAATGGCATCGTCACCGACGACATCTACGCCGCCGGTGACGTCGCCCGCAGCCCCCACCCGCTGTTCGACTACCAGTTCCTGGCGCTGGAGCACTGGGGCAACGCGGTCGAGCAGGCCGAGATCGCCGCCCACAACATGATCTGCGCGGGGCCTGACCGCCGTCCGCACCTGTGGCTGCCGATGTTCTGGTCCACCCAGTTCGGTGTGAACATCAAGTCGGTGGGTGTTCCCTCACTGGGCGACCGACTGGTCGTCGCCCAAGGGTCGCTCGCCGAGGACAAGTTCGTGGCGGTGTACGGCTACCGGGGCCGCGTCATCGCCGCGGCGTCCTTCGACGGGGCCAAGTGGCTGGGGTTCTACGAGCAGCAGATCGCGTCCGGCGCGCCGTTCCCGCCGGAGTACCGCACGGTCGACCGCCGGACCGAGACGCTGCAGCCGATCGACCCGGCCTTCCCCGACCCCCATCTGCCCACCCACGGGGCCACGGTCACGCTGACGGGTCACTCGCCGAGCGAGCGGCGTGTCTCGTTCGTTCCGGCGCATGCCTGATCACCGGCCCTGAACCGCTCGGAGCCCTCAGGAGACGCCATGACGACCGGCACCCTCATCACGCAGATCATCGACTACGCCCATCGCGCCGATCCGTACCCGCTCTACGCGGAACTGCGCAAGCAACCGGTCAGGCGGCAGGACGACGGCTCCTACGTGGTCAGCACCTACTACGAGGTGCGCAATCTCGCCAACGACCCACGGCTGAGCAACGACACGAGCAACCGTCCGTCCGGCCAAGCCCGCCCCGGGCAACCGGCCCCGGAGAGCGGCCTGCCGCCCAGCTTCATCTTCACCGACCCGCCCGTGCACGACCGGCTGCGCGACACCATCAACCGGCCCTTCGGCCCCCCGCACAGCCCCAGATTCCTCGACGGCCTGCGCGGCGAGCTGGCCAAGGTCGTCACCGAGCTGCTCGACGCCTTCGAGGGCAAGGACCAGGTCGACATCGTCGAGGACTTCTCCTACCCTCTGCCCGTCACCGCCATCTGCAAGGTCCTCGGCGTGCCACGCGAGGACGAAGCGCGCTTCCACGTCTGGGCCGACGCCCTGGCGTCGTCGCTCGATCCCCGGCCCGGCGACGACAGCGGCCAGGAGAAGGGACAGCGAGCACGCCAGGACTTGGGCGCCTACCTGTCCGGCCTCATCGAGACCAAACGCCGCCACCCGGGCCCCGGGATCCTCAGCGCGCTCGCCCCCACCATGACACCGGCGGACCTGGAGGCCACCGCGGTGCTGCTCCTGGTCGCCGGCCACGAGACCACCGTCAACGCCATCACCAACACGACCCTCACCCTGCTGCGCCACCCCGACGTCCTCGAACGGTTCCAGAAGGACCCGGACCTCGCCGTCCCGCTCATCGAGGAAGTACTGCGCTACGAACCCCCGGTCCAGTTCGTCCCGTGGACCACCGCCCTGGCCGACATCGACGTCGCCGGCACCACGATCCCCAAGGGCTCGCCGGTCTGGCTCATGCTGGCCGCCGCCAACCGCGATCCCAAACGCTTCGAGGACCCCGACCGCTTCGACCCCGACCGCAAGGACAACGAACACCTCGGCTTCTACACCGGCATCCACTACTGCTTCGGCGCACCCCTCGCACGCATCGAACTCCATGTGGCCGTGCCCGAACTGTTCCGCCGCGTCAGGTTCTCCCGGCTGCTGGAGGATCCGCCGCCCTACCGCGCCAACGCGGTCCTGCGCGGCCCCCGTCACCTGCCCGTCGCCATCGAGGGCCTCACGGCCTGAGCTGCGGGCTCTCTCCGCGGGGCGGCTTCCGGGCACCTAGCGGCCGGCTCGACGTAACACTCGACGTAGCGTCAGGCCGCATGGTGACTCTCTTCGCGCTCTTCGGGCCGCCCGCGATCACGCTCTTCCTGCTGGCCGTGGGGGCACTTCCGTACGCGTTCTGGGTGAGCAGGCGGAAGCCCTCGCGGCCGGTCCGCTGGGCTGTGATCGGAATCGCCGCGGTGATCGCCGCCTACGGGGCCGCGACCGTCTACGGGCTCGCGTTCACGAACCCGCTCGACGTGTGCGGGGACAAGACCGGCGACGGCGCGTACCTGGATGCCGGACGGCACTACCGCCTGGCATCGGTGAGCGTGGACGGCTTCCCTCCGTCCATCACCTGCCACTGGGCCGGCGGACACAGCACCGAGGAGGTGTGGTTCTGGGCCCCGCCCCTGCTGTACGCGGGGCTGGCCTGCACCGTCGTCTGCTCCGCCCTGCTTCTGCGCAACCACCGCCGCCTGAGAGGACACCGTCATGACGGACCGTTATGACCCCAGTCGCACAGCGGTCCTCCTGGTGGACCCCTACAACGACTTCCTCTCCGAGGGCGGCAAGCTGTGGCCGCGCGTGGAGCAGGTGGCCGGGGAAGTGGGTCTGCTGCCCCACCTGCGCACGGTCGTCGACACCGCGCGCACGGCCCGTCTGACGGTGGCGTTCGTCCCGCACCGGCGCTGGGAGGAGGGCGACTACGTCGGCTGGGACCACCCCAGTCCCAGCCAGCGCCAGGCGCAGCGGCGGCAGATCTTCGCCCGCGGCAGCTGGGGAGGCGAGTTCCACCCGGACTTCCGGCCCCGGCTGGGAGAGCTGCTGATCAAGGAGCACTGGGCGCAGAGCGGCTTCGCCAACACCGACCTGGACCTCCGGCTCAAACAGCGCGGCATCACGCAGGTCGTGCTGATCGGGCTGCTCGCCAACACCTGCGTCGAGTCCACGGGCCGCTTCGCGATGGAGCTCGGCTACCACGTCACGCTCGTCACCGACGCGACCGCGGCCTACAGCGCCGACATGATGCACGCCGCGCACGAGCTGAACGGCCCCACCTACGCCCACGCCATCGTCACCACGGCGGAACTCGTCCACATCCTGGCGGGCTGAGCCCGCGAACTGAGGGCGGCCGTCCTCCTCAGCGGTGGAAGGTGCCCAGTCCTTTCGCGTCGAGGTGCTCGACGGTGACGCTCGTGGCGTGGCCGGAGCGGGTGTGGAACGTGACGCCGGACAGCCCGACGGCGTTCTCGCCCTGCGTCCGGTAGCTGAACGTGTCGCCCGTGTAGTGCTGCAAGGGGAATGTCATCCTGCGCGGGCCCAGCGTCATGCTCAGACCGCCGCTGTGGTCACGGGTGACGGTGAGCGGCCCGTAGTACGCGTTCGCATAGGTGCCCGTGTAGACGTCGTCTGCCTTGGCCGGTGCGGCGTTGGCGGGCGGCTCGGCGTAGTTCGTGGGGGAGATCCCCGTATGGGCGGCGGCCTGCACCACTTTCCGGTAGAAGGCCGGCCAGTCGACCGTCTGCCGTCCGTTCTGGGCGATGTCGAAGAAGGCGGCGGCCACCGCCTCGGGTACGCCGATGGGTTGCCCGTTCGTCAGTACGACGATGCCGAGCCGTTCGCCGGGCAGCAGGGTGACCTCGGTCGCGGCGCCCAGGTCGAAGGCGCCGGAGTGGTTCAGGCGCAGCCGTCCGCGCTCGTCGTACCGGACGTTCCAGCCGAGCCCGTAGAAGCCCGGCTCGCCTGCCGGGGCGAGTGGGTCCATGGCGACGGAGTGGGGGATGCGCGTCCGGTCCAGGGCCGCCGGGCCGACCGGTCGCTGCCCCTCGAACGCGCCGTTGTCCAGCTGCAGGCGCATCCACCGGGTGAGGTCGTCGACGCTCGAACTCGCACCGCCCGCGGGCGCCTGGCTGTCGGCGTTCTCCGTGGTGGAGGGCTTCCAGCGGCCGTCTGCCTCGACGTGGGCCGACGCCTTGTCGACGGCCTTGTCGTAGTCGGCGCGCCGGTAGCTGGAGTGATCCATCCCCAGGGGCTTGAACAGCGTCTCCGCGGCCAGCTGCGGCCAGTTGGTCCTCGCCGCGGCGGCCACCGCCACCCCCGCTTCGGTGAAGCCGTAGTTGGTGTAGGCATAGCTCGCGCGGAAGGGAGCCAGCGGCTCCAGCCGCAGGTGCCGCAGGATGTAGTCGCGCTGGTAGCCCAGGTCCTCCAGCAGGTCACCGGCGTGGTCGGGCAGTCCGCTGCGGTGCGAGAACAGGTCCGCGACCGTCACGTTCCGGGTCACGTACGGGTTCTTGAGCGCGAAGCCCGGGTCATGGTCGACGATCCGGTCGTCCCAGCCGACGACCCCGCGACCCACCGCCCCGGACACGACGGTCGACGACAGCGGCTTGGACAAGGACGCCAGCTGGAAGACGGTCTCGGGGTCGACCTTGTCGCTCTTGCCCACCTCACGAACGCCGAAGCCCTTCTCGTACACGACCTTGCCCCGGTAGACGACGCCCACGGCGACCCCCGGCACACCGGTCCGCCGCATCGCGTTCCCCACCAGGCCGTCGAGCCGGCCCACGGCGGCCGTCACCTGCGCCTGCGTCAATTGCGGTGGCGGTTGCTTCGGCGGCGTGGGGGCGAGCGACGCGGCGGCGGACGGACCGCCCGTAGCGGCGTCCCCGCTCGCACACCCCGACAGGACGACTCCGAGACCACCCAGGTACACCGCCGCGGCGCCCACCCGGGCCCGTCGGCGCGGCCCCCGCCTGTGAGTCCGGTCCGCCATGAACCACCTCGCGCTCAAGAGCCCTCAGGGGCACGCCCGGTGCCCCTTTCCTTCCGTGCCACGGCGGCCGGCCGCGGCACGGGCCGGGTGATGTCAGGGCGGGTTGGCCGCCATCCGGCAGGCGCCGTTCGCGGCGCCGCCCGGCACACCGGCCCCGGTCAGGGCACTCACACAGCCCGCCAGGTCACCGTGCACGCCTTGGGTGCACGCCGCCCCCACGGCGTCCGAGACTTGGACGCCCGACTGCTGCACCAGCCTCGTGCAGGCCGGGATGTCCGCCTGGGCGGCGGAGGCGGTGAACGCCACACCGCCGAGTACGAGGGTCAGACCGGTGAGGACACCGGCGATGCAGGCCGGCACGCGCATGGGAGACACCTGCCTTCCGTGGTCGGTCGGGAATGCGAATGCGGATACGTCGCGCGTTCGCGGCGGACGCGACCGCTGTGCGCCCCTGCGCCGGGCTCCCGCGTCCGTCGGCCCGGCGGGACGGTCCCTCCCGTCCGACGCTAGAACAGCTCGGCGCCGCCCGCACTCCGGCCCGGCGGCGGGGCACCCGCCGGCCCGGCCTACCGGTCCGTGTCCGGGGCGTCGTCGAAGACGAAGAGCGGTTTGGTGCCGTGTGCGGGTGCTTCGGCGAGCGAGACGGCCTCGGCGAAGCGTTCGAGCGGGAACGGCCGTCCTTGAGGGATGGTCAGCACGTCGTCGGCGACGAGACCGCGCACCTGGGACAGCGCGCGCAGCGCGTCCTCGGGTGCGGCGGCCCCGAACCAGCGGTTCAGCCAGAAGCCGCGGACCGCCTTGGTCCCGTAGATGACCGAGCGCGCCTGCAGCGGGATCGTCAGCGCTGCCGGGGCGGTCTGTCGATGGGTGGAGAGCGCGCCGTAGACCACGAGTTCTCCTCCCGGGGCCAGCGCCTGGGACACCTGGGCGCCCACGTCGCCCGCGACACAGTCGACGGCCTTGCGCACGCCGGCCGGTCCCGCGATCTCGGCGACGCGCCGCACCAGGTCCTCGTCCTCGGTGCACACGACCTCGTCACCGCCCAGCGCCGTGATCTCCCCGACCGCATCGCGTCGCCGCACGACGTTGATCGTGCGGATACCGAGATGCCCGCACAGCTGGATGACGAGCCGGCCGACGGTGGAGCCCGCGGCGGTCTGCAACAGCCATTCCCCCGGCCGTACGTCGAGTTCGCGCGTCACGAGGAGCAGCGCGGTCAGCGGATTGACGGCGAGCTGGCAGGCGCTGGAGTCGCTCATGGACCCCGGGACCGGCAGGAGCCTTCGGGTATCGGCGACGAGGAACTCCTGCCACGTGCCGGACACCTGGGGCCCGGGTACCGCCGGGACCGCGGCGACCACCACGCGCTCGCCGGTCTGTGGTCCTTCGGTGCCCGGGCCGAGGGCCTCGACCCGTCCCACGCATTCCATGTTCCCCCCGACCGCGGGGAACTCCGGGGAGAAACCGTAGCGGCCACGCAGTACGTGCAGGTCACTGGCGTGCACCGGAGTCGCCTGCACCCGGATCAGGGCCTGGCCGGCTTCCGGCGTGGGAACGGGCCGGGTCTCCAGCCGCAGGACATCGAGGGGCTCGCCGACCGTTCCGGCGACGAGCGCGCGCATGGATCGAGGCATGAGCGACCTTTCGTCTCAACCTTTCGTCTCCGCTCACCGCGTATGCAGACCTGTCCCTCACGCTACGCCCGGCCCCGGAGAGATTCCCGGCAGAGCGCCGCGGGGCGGCACCGAACCACCCGCGGAGGGTGAGGCCCCGACGGCCGGCTGGATCGTGACGGCCCTACCCGCCCGGCGACCGGTGACCGGTGACCGGTGACCGGCCACACCACCCCGGCCGGGCCGGTGCGGACGCGCGGCGCGCCGCGGCGGCGCGAGGGCCAGGCGCAGCACCCGCCGCCAGTCCGCCGGGGGTCTGTCGGGCGGCGTACCCGGCCGGTGCCGGGGGACACGGACCCGCAGGGCTCCCGGGGCCACACGGCACACCACCGGAGCGGGCAGGACGACGGACTCACCGTCGATGCCCGCCGGGACGGTGTCCGCGTCGGTCTCGACCACCACTTCACGAGCGGTCAGCCGTGTCACGCCCGGCGACCGCCGGCTCCCCAGCAGCCGGGCCGGAATCCGGGCCGCCGCGGCGGAGTTGTCGATGCGCACGGACAGCACGCCCAGCCGGCCGGAGTCCAGACGGGTCCGAAGACCCGGGTGCGCCGAGTCGGCGACCGGCCGGTAGGGGTTGTTGCTGACGAGCACCGCCTGCAGGCCCCCGGTACGGGTGTGACCGGCACGCATCCGCAGCCGTGGCCCCTCGGGGCCGGTGAGCAGCGCCGGGAGCGCCTGCAGCGTCGTGCGGAGTTTCGCGTCCCGGTAGGCGGGGTCGCCCACCACCGCCGCGTACGCCCCGAAGGACGCGTTGTTGACGAACACCCGGTCCGCGGCGAACCCCAGGTCCACGCGGAACTCGACGGCATCGCCGAGTGCCTCCAGGGCGCGGGCCGGGTCGTCGCGGTCGAGGCCGAGATCGAGCGCGAAGTGGTTGCGCGTCCCCGCCGGGACCACCACGAAGGGCACGTCGTAGGTCGCCGCGACCTCGGCGACCAGAGCCTGGGTGCCGTCACCGCCCGCCACGGCCAGCAGATCGGCTCCCTCGGCCACCGCACGCCGGGCCAGGTCCGCCACGTCCTGGTGGCGCGACGGATCCAGCACGACGACCCGGGCGCCCGCCGCCCTCGCCTTGTCGGCCAGGCCGAAGCGGCCCACCTTGCCCCCGCCGGAGCGCGGGTTCATCACGACCCACGGGCGCCGCGGGGCCGTCACGGGCCGCGCCTCGCCGCCGTGCCCTCGGGCGAGGTGCGCCGGAGTCGTCGCGATGCGGGCGGCCGCCAGTGCCAGGACCCACAGGCCCAGGGACAGGCAGGCCGGCCCCACCATGCCGTGCGTGGCGAACAGCACGACGACCACGACCGGGACGCCCACCACCACGACGGCCCCGGCGGCCCGGACGATCCCGGAGTGGGCGACGGCCCACCACAGACCCGCGGCCGTCACGGCGACGCCCGCCACCGCGATCGACAGCCACACCAGGCTCCGCAGCCCCGCGGTGACCAGGAGCACGAGCACGCTGCCCGACAGGGCGAGGAGTGCGAGCCGGGCCCACATCGCGGGGTTTCCGTCCGCGCTCGCCGGTCCGGCGCCGCACGGACCCGGACGCCATGCCTGTCGCACCTCGACGCCTCCCGTCCCGTTCCTTCACGCGGGCTCAGCTTGCGCACGGCACGGGGCGTGGCGCCTCACCCCGCCCGGGTGAGCGAGTGAACGTGCGGGTCGGCCGGGCCCACGGCTCATCGGACTGCGCGGCCCACGATCGCCCCCAGATGGATGACGACGCCGACGGCCACCAGCCACGACAGGATGACCATGACGACTCCGATGGGACCGTACTTCTGTTCGTTCGCGACGATAGCCGCGGAGAAGTAGTGGGCGGAGAAGACTCCGAGGCCGGTCCAGCACACGCTGGTGACGAGGGCCGGGGGAAGGAGGGCCCGCCAGGGCACCGTCCCGGCGAGCAGGACGTAGATGCTGGCCCACCAGAACGCGACCGCCCAGAGGAAGCCGACCAGAGCGGGCAGCAGCCATCCGTCGTCGACGGCCCTGCCGAACGCGGCCTGCGCGGCGGTGTAGGCGAACAGGCCGGCGAGCCAGGCGAGCCTGGTCACCGTGCGTCGGACCGCGCCCAGAGGGACGTCGAAGAGCATCTGATACCAGCTCTGCAGGGTGCCGGCCACGGCCATGACGCCGAGCAGCAGCAGGACGGCGCTCGTCGCGGTGAGGGTGTACGACGTCGTCGTGGGGGCGAAGAGGGTCGCCACGGCCTGCGCCGCCTCCTGGGTCAGCCCCAGTCGCCCGGCGACCACGACGGCGGCTTCACTGCCTGCCGCCGTCGTGACGATGATCAGGAACGGAAAGAAGCACAGGAGCGCGAGCGCGGCCAGCTGGAAGGAGTGTCCGAAGAAGTCGACCGCCGAGAGGCGGCCCCACAGCCGGCCCGGCCCGCTCCCCCGGAAGCGGCGGACCGCGGCCCGCCAACGCTGATCCGCATGCCACCGAAGGGCACGCCACGGCCGGTGGGACGCCTTCCTGCCGGCGCTCATGCGGTGAGGTGAACTCTGCGGGAGCCGACGTGAGCGCGGGGACCTGTTTCAGGCCGTGCTGCGGCTGTCGGCTTCGGCCTGGGCGATGGCTTCGGCTTCGCTGTCGGCCAGTGCGAGAGCGACACCGAACGCCTGGGCGATGTGGCCGGCGGCCGACATGACGCGTGCCGTCCCCACGACCGGGGCGATGGCGACGAGGAGGTCCTGCAGCTGCTCGACCGTGAAGTCGGCCTTGACCGCGGGGTTGATGTGGGCCAGGTAGGAGATCGCCGGTGCGTCCATGGCCACGAGTGCGGCGACGCGGGCGAGGATGAGCGTCCGCTCGTCCATGTGACAGTGCTCGACGGAGTCGATCGTCATCGCGGCGATGGTGTCGAGAACCGGAGTCTCAGATGCGGTAGCCATGGTGGGGCCGCCTCCTTGCGATGTGCGGGGTGGAACCGCCGCCCGCTCGACGCGGGAATCCCCTGCAGCCCGGCGGTCGCGCATCAAGCGTAAGCACGCTCAGGTGGCCGCGCGCGCCGAGGCCCGGTCGGTGCGAATTCACCCTCACCGTGTGAGGCCGCCGCCCGGCTTCGGGAGCACCGTGGACCCGGAGTTCTGTTCGAAGGCCGCATCGGAGGCCGCCTCGGAGACGGAGACAGAGATGACCACGACACCCGTCACACACACCCGGAAGCAGCAGTGGGCCGGCGGACTGATCCTCTTCGGTGCCGTCATGCTGATGATCGCGGGAGTGATCGACATCTTCCGCGGCATCATGGGCATCGCAGCGGATGACGTCTTCATCGCGACACGCGGCTACGTCTTCCAGTTCAGCCTGACCGGCTGGGGCTGGGTCACCCTCATCCTCGGTGCCGTCGCCGTGGTGGTCAGCATGGGTCTCTTCCAGTCGGCGAACTGGGCACGGATCTCCGGCATCGTCATCGCCGGGCTGATCATCATCGCCAACTTCCTTTCCCTGCCCTACTCCCCCTTGTGGTCCACGCTGATGATGGTGTTCTCCGGGGTCGTCGTCTGGGCGCTGTGCGTGGCACGGCCCGAAGAGACCCGCACGGGCCAGGACACACCGCGCGCCGGCTGACGTCCGCCGCGCTCCGGCCGGCGTCCGCGGCCGGGCCGGCCGGCTCAGCGGCCCTGCCGCAGCGGCCGCAGCGGCCGCAGGACCGCCTCGCCCACGCGCACGAGCGCGGACAGCGGCGGGCCGGCCCAGTCGGTGAGGTTCCGCGCGAGGGCGGGGTCCAGCTCGACGGTCACCTTGACGTAGCGGGTGTCCAGTGGGGTGACCGTCCGGGGAGAGGGGGAGGGAGAGGAGGAAGAGGGGGCCTGCGTGTCCGGCCGGCGCTGCATCGCGGCCCGGTAGGCGTCCTTGCGCTGGTTCATACCCTGTCCTGACGCTTGATGAGCTCCTCGGCGAGGTCCATGTACGCGGTGCCCTCCACCTCGACCCGGCTGCCGAAGGACTGCGCGTACAGATCCAGCCGCGGGATGTGTGTGGACAGCACGTCGAAACCGCGCTCGGCCAGGGCCTCGCGCGCGTCGGCGTCGGGGCCGGTGCGCGTGGCGTCGGGGCGGTTGGTGCGGTTCAACAGGACGGCGGGCCGGGCCGGGTGGGAGCGCAGGGACTGCAGGTCGTCCATCTCGCGGTCGATGGGCGCCATGCGGTCCAGCTCGATCGGGGCCGGGGTCACGGGCACGATCCACTCGTCGGCGAACCTCATCACGCCCCGGGCGATGGGGGCGTGGTCCTCCAGCTGCGGGGCGTCGAACACCACCGCCTGCCGGTTGTCGAGGAAGTCGTTCACGCGCCGGTGCACGTCGCCCACCGGGAGGGCGAGCACGGGGAACGGAAAGCCGCCCGCCAGTTCGCTCCAGCGCAGCGCGGAGGAAGCGGGGTCGCTGTCCACGAGCAGCGGTGACAGGCCCGACGCGTGCAGCGCGTGGGCCAGCCAGACGGCGCTCGTCGTCTTGCCCACGCCGGGTTTGAGGTTCACGAATGCGTAGCTCAGCGGCACAGGAGCCGACGCTAACGGCCGCGCGCCGACGGCCGCCGTCGGCGCGGTGGCGCCGTGCCCGGTTCACCCTGCGGCGCCGGTGAATCATTCCCGCGGCCTAACCCGGGCGGCCTTCACGGCCGCCGAGCACGTCGCCGTCAACGGTCTCGCGGCCGGCCGGCCGGCGCGATCGCGCGGCCCGGTTCGCCGGACCGGTTCGCCGGACCGGTTCGCCGGACCGGTTCGCCGGACCGGTTCGCCGGGCCGATTCGCCGGACCGATTCGCCGGACCGGGCGACCGCTTCCGGGGCCCTGGCCGCCAGGCTGCCGGCCATGAGGTGCGGCAAGGGACCCTGGAAGACCGGTGGCGCGGCGCCGCTGGGCGCAATGACCGCGCTGCGGGTCCGAGTTGTCGCGGCCCGGCAGCCGAGGTGCTCCGGGATCCGGTCGTTCGGCGCCGTCGTCGCATCGCCCCCGACCGG
Source organism: Streptomyces sp. NPDC051133 (assembly GCF_040682635.1). NCBI lineage: Bacteria > Bacillati > Actinomycetota > Actinomycetes > Kitasatosporales > Streptomycetaceae > Streptomyces > Streptomyces sp. NPDC051133. Next base: position 96,483 of record NZ_JBFBBK010000030.1, on the reverse strand, counting down.
CACGACGCCTGGCGCCCGGACCGCGCCGGGCTCTTCGGCGACCCCCGCCCGCACGCTCGAACGCTGAGGCCCCGCGCCCTGTCACTCACCACCGCGTTCGGATGCGCCCGGACTCGTGCGCGGGCTTCCGGCCCGGTCGCCGGGTCCGGTGCGCTGCGACGCGCGTCGCCGGCCGCCGAGGACCGTCGCGATCGGGAGGGCCGCTGCCAGGCCGCTGAGCAGGAGACCGGCGAGTGCGCCGAGGATGGCGGGCTGGTCGCTGAAGGCGATGCCGATCGCGGCGAGGGCGGGGCCGGCGTTGCGGACCGAGGCGACGCTTCCCATGGAGGTACGGCGCTCCGCCGGCCCCGTGGCGAGCAGCGTGCCGATGGCGAAGGCGGCCGCGGTGAGGAGGAAGCCGGCGAGGAGGGTGAGTGAGCCCAGGAGGTCCACGACGTCCCGCCAGGTTCCGAGCAGCATGCCGGCGAGCACGATCAGGAAGGTGACGTTGGAGACCTTGGCCGCCGTGGGGTGCCATGACCGGGCGGTGGCCGTGGCGCAGTGGCGCAGGAGCAGGCCGATGGCGAAGGGCACCAGCTGGAGAAGCGCGACGGTGCGGACCAGCGCCCCGACGTCGAGGGAGACGTTCGTGCCGACGTCGGCCGCGGAGAGGATGCCGTTGACGGTCGGTGCGAAGGTGATGCTGCCGACGGAGGCGAGCAGGACCTGCATCGCCGCGCTCCCGACGACATCGCCCTTCTGCACCATGGCCAGTTTCGCCCCGAAGGGGCCACCGGGGGACGAGGCCACCAGGACCAGGGCGACGAAGGCGGCCGGGGGGAGGCCGAACAGGGCGCCGACGCCCCAGCCGAGCAGCGGGACGGCCACCATGTTGGCGGCCAGGGCCAGCAGCAGGAGCGGTACGTCGGTGAAGACGCCCCGCAGGGCGGGGACGGTGGCTCCGAGGCCGGCGGCGAACATGGTGGCCACGATGAAGATCACGGTGACGGCGTTGAGCACCAGGTGCAGAGTGTCCATCGGGCATCCCCTCGGGCGGCGAAGCGCCTCGGCTCGGTCCGGGCCCACTGCCCATCGTCCCGCTCGCCCCCTCGTCCCGCCCTCCCGGCGCCCGGCGCCCGGCGCCGAGCGTGCCGCGGCGGTGCCTCCTGGTCGCCCCGCGCGCGGACGGCCGCTGGGACCATGCGGACGCGGCGTTCCACGCCCTCCTCGACGCCCTGGAACCCGGATGGCACGTCACGACGTGACGAAGGGCCGGTCAGGAGACGGCGGCAGCCCGCTCAAGAGGCGGCGGCGGCCTCCACCGTCTCCCGCATCTCCAGGAGGGTGTCCACTCCGGCGAGCATGCAGAGCCGCCGCAGCTGTTGCGGCGGTGCGGCGATACGCAGGGTTCCCGTCTGGTGGGCGCGGATCAGCAGATTCAGGAGCGTCGAGTCCGCGAAGTCGACGCCGGATGCGTCCAGGACCACCTTCGGATGCTCCTGGACCGCGGTGTCCATCGCGTCCGCCAGAGGCTTGATCGATTGCATGTCGTAGGAGCCGCGCGCGGCGACGACCCAGGCGCCACGCCAGGCGTACTGGGTCACGTCCCCGATCACCGCCTCCGGGGCGCACTCGTCGGCCCGTCTCGGCAACGGCTCTCTGTCGGCGTTGCTCGTGAGCCTTGGCGTGACAGCCTCGTCCCCGGACACCTCGGGTCCCTTCTGTGCTCTCCCGCATGGGAACAGGTCCGCGATTACCGGAAAAGTATGTCACGTATCTCAGGTCTGGCAATCCCGCCCTCTAGAATGCGGAGCATGGTTGGAGTGCCTGAATCTCACACCGGATGGACGTTCGTCACCAACCACGCGCGGGTACTGGCCGCCATCGCCGACAACCCGAACGTCCGGATCCGTGACATCGCCGCCCACTGCCGGCTCACGGAGCGTGCCGTCCAGCGGATCATCTCCGACCTCGAACAGGACGGCTACCTCTCCCACACCCGCGACGGGCGCGTGAACACCTACCGCATCGAACCGGACAAGGTGCTCCGCCACCCGGCAGAAGCCGGACTGCCAGTGGCCTCCCTGCTGTCCCTGCTCGTACAGGACGAGTCCGACCGCGTCAGGAATCCGATCACCCGGTAGCCGGTCCGGCGGCCCCGGTGGTGCAGCAGGCGGCGGTCCTCTGCCGGTGACGCTCGCCCGGAGCCGGCTACCGGACGTCCGGCGGACTCCACGGACGCCCGGTGTCGGCCCAGGCTCGGACGGCCTCCGCATGCTCACGGATCAGGGACATCCGAGCCCCCCATTCCGCTCCGCTGCGGTGGTCGGGGTGGGCGGTGATCTGACCGCCGTGCTTGCGGTAGGCGAGTCCGACGTCGCCGATGAACCAGCCGTCCGCCAGGGCGTCCAGGCCGAGCAGGAGCCCGGTGTCGCCCGAGGCGGGCAGGGCCATCCAGCCGCCCAGCAGGGCCAGCAGAGAGCGCCGTACGCACAGGGTGGCGGGGTGGACCTGTGGACGGTCGTGCTCGGTCCAGAAGTCGATGGCACTGCCCCGGGGGAGGCGGCCCGGTGGCGGGTCGCTGAGTTCGAAGGAGACCGTGCTGCCGTCCTCGAGGAGGTCGACGACCCGCGACGTGGTCCAGCCGACCGAGGCGTTCTCCTCCAGCACGGCGATGTCGCGGGCGAGCGTGCCGGGGGTGAGCTGGTCGTCGGAGTCCAGGGTCTTCACGTAGGCACCGGTCGAGCGCGCGAACGCCATGGTGCGTGCCACGTGCGGGCCGCCGGCACGTGACGCCGAGATCCGGATCCGCGGATCGTCGGCCGGCAGATACGACTGCGCGCGGACGTCGCCGCCGTCCTCCTGTACGCACCACTCCCATGACCACCCGCCGGGAAGGTCCTGGCGCAGCAGGGAGGCGTAGGCGTCGGGAAGGAAACGGACAGCGCCGCTGTGGACCGGGGTGACGACGGAGACGACGGTCACGACGCCTCCTTCGGCTGTGCGGAGCGCTGTGCGGGGCACCGGTGCCGGCCCAGGGCGGCGAGGAGCGATGTGCTGATGAGGGGCATGGGTGTGGGCACTCCAGCGATCTGACGGCAGCGGTCCCGCCGCGGCGTCCGGACTGCCCGTGACGTCCGCAGGGCGATCTTCTGATCGGAAGCCACCCTACGGAACCACGACGACCGACCCGGACGGCGAGGGGAGATCAGGGGCCACGGGAACGAGAGGGTGGCGAGCATGTCGGCACCCCCCGCTCGTCCTCACCCCTGTTACTGTCCGCCTGGGCGACGCCCCGGGCGCGCGTGCCGCGAGCGAAGGAACCGAGAGCGTGAAGTGTTCACCGGCGGGGCTGACCGGTCGCATCGTACGTCCCGACGACCCCGGGTACGCCAGGGCGCGGGTGGGCTGGGACGAGCTGTTCGTCCACCGTCCCTCGGTCATCGTCTACGCCCGGAAGACCGACGACGTGGTCAACGCCCTCACCTGGGCACGGCGGCACGACGTCCCGCTACGGGTGCGAAGCGGCGGCCACAGCCTCGAGGGCTGGTCGAACGTGGACGACGGCATCGTGATCGATGTCAGCGAACTGAAGTCGGCCGGCATCGACACCACCGCCCGCACGGCGACGGTCGGCGCCGGGCTCACCCAGCTGGAAGCGGTGACCGCGCTCGCGGCGGAGAACCTCGCGGTGACGACCGGAACGGAAGGCAGCGTAGGCCTGTCCGGCGCGACGCTCGGAGGCGGCTTCGGCTTCCTCACCCGCTACCTCGGCATGGCCTGCGACAGCCTGATCGGCGCCGAGGTCGTCGTGGCGGAAGGCGCGGACGGCGCCAAGGTGATCGACGTCGGCCCGCAGAACCACTCCGACCTGCTCTGGGCCCTGCGCGGGGCGGGCAACGGCAACTTCGGGATCGTCACCTCCCTGACCTATTCGGTGACTCCGCTGAACAGCGTCACCTACCTGCAGGCGAGGTGGAACGGCAGCGGGGACCTGCAGGGGGTCTTCGAGGCGTGGCAGCGCACGGCGCCGTTCGCCGACGACCGCCTCGGCACCCAGCTCGAACTGCGCAGGGACCAGACCCTGCTGTTCGCGGTCCTCGCGGAGGGAACGCCGGAGGAGGCGAAGAAGCTGCTGGCTCCGGTCCTGTCGGTCGGTGACCCCGATGTCACGGTGCGGGCCGGCAACTGGGGCGACGTGTACGCCGCGTTCCAGATCCCGGCCGAGGACGAGCCCGCGAACTGGAAGTTCTGCTCGCAGTTCACCGACACGCCGTTCCCGAAGGCAGCGATCGGCGTGGTCGCCTCGTTCATGCGTGACGCCCCGACGGATGAGAGCAACTTCTTCGCCCAAGCCTTCGGCGGGGCCGTCAGGAAGATCCCCCGCGGTGGTACGGCGTTCCCCCATCGCGGCGCGCTCTTCTACTCCGAGCCCGGTGCCGGCTGGGGAGAACGCGGCGTCCCGGGCAGCGGCGACGCACTGACTCCCCGGGCCCAGGCCTGGATCACCGAGTTCGGCCGGGCGCTGCGGCCCTACGTGAACGGCGCCTACGTCAACGTTCCGAACATCGGGACGCAGGACTGGCAGACCGCCTACTGGGGAGACAACGTCGACCGGCTGCGCGCGATCAAGGCGAAGTACGACCCCCGGAACGTGTTCCGGTACGAGCAGAGCATCCCGCCCGCATCCGGCTGAACGTCAGTGCTCGAAGACGCTCACGTCTCCGGGCTCGGTCTCCAGCGCCGGGCGGTTGAACAGCAGCAGACCGGCGAAGAACAGCCCGCCCACGACGAGCAGGCCCACCACGATCAGCACGGGAACGAGCGCCTCGGCGGGCGACACCAGCACGAACAGGGACGCCAGCGTCCACACCAGCGCGCAGACCGCGACCGGCAGCTCGAACCGCCCGAGGTCGAACGCGCCCTTCTTGCGGCCCAGGCGGCGGCGCACCGCCAGGTAGAGGACGATCGTCGCGCCGTAGATGATCGCCGGAAGGATCGTGGACGCCGTGATCAGCTTCAGCAGCGCGGCGCCCGGCAGCGCGACCATCAGGACGACGCCCACGACGAGGATCAGCACCGTCGCGGGGACAGGCGTCCGCGTGCGAGGGCTGACCCGGCGCATGAGCCGGTGGGCGGGGAAACGCCCGTCGCGCGCCATCGCGAAGACCATCCGTGAGCACGCCGTCATCACCACCGTCCCGGCGCCGAAGAACGCGATCGCGATGGCCACCAGGAGCACTCGCTCCATCACCGGACCCAGCTGCTCACGCATGATCGCCGCGACGGGCGACTCGCTCGCACTGATCCGCGGAATGTCCTCGATCGCGACGGTGAGACAGATCAGGAACATGATCCCCAGCACACCGGCGGCCACGACGGACCCCACGATCGCGCGCGGGACGGTACGGAAGGGGTCCTTGGCCTCCTCGGCCAGGTTCGCCGCGGAGTCGAAGCCGACGAGCGTGGCGAGACCCATGATCATCGCGATCATCAGCCCGCCCCCGACGTCGAAGTAGTGCGGGGCGTGCTCGGTGATCCCGCGCGAGGTGAGGTTGCCGACCGCGCCACGGCCGGTGACCGCCACCGCGATGGCGAGGGCGAGCGCCACCACCACGACCAGCGCCAGCTCCAGCCCCACCGCGGTCGTGTTGATCAGGCTGACGAGACGTGTCGAGGCCACCACGACCACGGCCTGGACCAGCAGGATCACCAGGGTGATCACCCGCGCGGTGTCCTCGTCCGGCCGCATGCCCGCGAGCGGCATGAACGCCTGACTCGCGAGCGCGTTGTCGATCGCCACCACCGCGATGGCCAGGTAGCAGAAGCTCAGCCAGCCGAACCCCCACCCGACCCTCGGGTTGGCCAGCCGCGAGGCCCACTGGTACGAGGAGCCGCTGAGCGCGATGCGCCCCGCGAGCTGCGCCACCACCAGGGCCACCAGCACCTGCCCCACGGTCGCGACGATCCACAGCCAGATCCCCACCGGCCCCGCGTTCTGCAGCACGTCGTCGTAGGTCGAGAAGATGCCGACCGCCACCGAGATGAAGGCGAACGAGATCGCGAAGACCTGGAAGGAGCCGAGCGTCCGCTTCAGCTCCTGCTGATAGCCGCCCAGAGCGGCGGAGTCCTCGCCGTCCTCGGAGCCCGCCGCAGCCGCTTCCACCACTTCGGCACCCGCCTTCCAGCACGTCCAGCCGGCTTGCCGTCCGTGCACTTCTCGTACATCTAAGGCATATGCACAGCAGTTGCGCACCCGGAAGATCAGGACCGTGCCCCGGCGGAACCGCGGGTCATACCGGCGGCAGGGCCTGCTCCGTCCAGACGGTCTTGCCGTCGTGGCTGTAGCGGGCGCCCCACCGCTCGGTGAGCTGCGCCACCAGGAAGAGCCCGCGTCCCCCCTCGTCCGTGCTGAGGGCCCGCCGCAGGTGGGGGGAGGTGTGGCTGGTGTCGGACACCTCGCAGATCAGGCAGTGCGTACGGATGAGACGCATGGTGACGGGGCCGGCCGCGTATCGGTAGGCGTTCGTGACCAGCTCACTCGCGACCAGCTCGGTGGTGAAGGCCAGTTCGCTCAGCCCCCATTCGGTGAGCTTCGCCGTGGTCAGCTCCCTGGCACGGGCGGCCGAGGTCGCCTCCAGCGGCAACTGCCAGGACGCGACGTTCTCCGGCCGCAGCACGCGGGTGCGGGCGATGAGCAGCGCGACGTCGTCGGCGGGGGTGTGGCCCTTGGGCAGCAGCGCCTCGACCACGGCGTGGCACGCATCGTCCAGAGGTTCCGTGGTGCTGGTGAGACACGCGCGCAGTGTCTCCAGCGCGGTGTCCACGTCGCCGTCTCCCGCCTCCAGGAGGCCGTTGGTGTAGAGGGTGAGCAAGCTCCCCTCGGGGAGGTCCACGTCGTACGACTCGAAGGGCAGCCCTCCCAGGCCCAGCGGCGGGCCCGCGGGCGGATCGAGCACCGTCACCTCGCCGTCCGGGGCGGACACCACCGGCGCCGGATGACCGGCCCGCGCCAGCGAGCAGCGCTGGGTGACCGGGTCGTAGACGGCGTAGAGGCAGGTGGCGCCGAGCACCTGCTCGTTCGCCGACGGGTTGCCGCCGGTGTTCGCCTCCAGCTCGGCGGCCAGCAGACTGACCAGGTCGTCCAGCCGCGCCACCACCTCGTCCGGTTCCAGATCGAGGCTGGCCAGGGTGCGCGCGGCGGCCCGCAGCCGGCCCATCGAGGCCGCGGCGTGGATCCCGTGGCCGACCACGTCCCCGACGACGAGGGCGACCCGGGCCCCTGACAACGGGATCACGTCGAACCAGTCGCCCCCGAGGCCCGGTTCGCCGCTCGCCGGGAGATAGCGGCAGGCCACGTCCACGGCCGGCAAGTCGGACAGCGCGCTCGGCAGCAGACTGCGCTGAAGGGTCAGAGCGGTGTTCTGCTGCTGGGTGAAGCGGCGGGCGTTGTCGATGCAGACGGCCGCGCGCGAGCAGAGCTCCTGGGCCACCGCCGCGTCGTCGTCCTCGAAAGGCTCCGAATCGCGTGACCGCCACAGGCTGACCACGCCCAGCACGCGGCCGCGCGCGACCAGGGGCACCGCGATCAGCGAATGAACGCCGAGCCCCAGGGCGAGTTCGATCCGCCGCCGGTCCGTGGCGTACCACTCGGGGCGGAGGGACAGCCGCCGTTCGACGATCGGGCGCCCCTCGGCCAGGCACCGTGACTGCGCGGATTCCAGCAGCAGCGGCACCACATCGCCCTCCTGGAACGGGACGCGGCGTTCCGGCGGTGAGAGGGCGGACCGCACCAGCGGACCCGCCACCCCGGGAACGGGTTCCTCCCCCACGGTCACAGGCTTCAGGAGGTCCACCGAGCAGTAGTCGGCCAACCCGTGGGTGCCCGCTTCGGCCAGTTCCCGTGCGGTCTGTGCCACGTCCAGAGAGGTTCCGATCCGGGCACTCGCCTCGTTCAGCAGAGCCAGTCTGCGTTGCGCCCGGTGGCGGTCGGTGACGTCCTCGATCGTCTCGGCCACGCCGAGAACCCGGCCCGAGGGATCCTCCATACGGAAGGCGGAGACGGACACCATCCGTTCCCGGCCCGGATCGTGCAGCGTCCGGGCCGACTGCTCCGTGAAGATCAACGGCTCGCCCGTCTCCAGGACGTGCCGCACGCGTTCGTCCGCCGGACCGGCGTCCTCGTCGACCATGAATTCGCGGGGCCGGTGGCCCACCGGCGCCTCGCCCGGGACGCCGCTCGCCTTTTCGACCGCACGGTTGACCCTGATCACTCTGCGGTCCGGGTCGTAGGTGACCAGACCGATCGGAGACCGGCGGTACAGACCGTCCAGCAGCGCACGGTCGCGCTGCCAGGCGATGACGTCGGCCGCCGGAGCACCGACGAGGAGCCACTCCTGGCCGCCCTCCTCCCGGGTGACCGCGCGGGCCCGGAAACCCATTTCCACACGGCGCCCGTCGCGGTGCCGGACCGGCAGGACCCCGAACCATCCCCCCGCCTTCACGGCGTCCACGACGACGGACCGGGCAACCGGCAGGTCACGGCTGTCGATCAGGAGGTCCTGCCACGTCCGTCCCAGCACGTCCTTGGCCGCATAGCCGAGCAGTTCCTGCGCGCCTGCTCCCCAGCCGACCACGGTTCCCCGATCGTCGAGCACGGCCGCGGCGCCCCGCCCGAGGGCGAAGGGATCCTCAGGACTCTCGCTGAAGCGCCTCGACGGCGTGCCCATAGCCACCACCACCCTGCCTCCGATGTTCCTCCCGGCGGTCCCCGTCCGCGACTCTCCCGGAGTGCCGTGGCCACGCCCGGCGCGTGCGAGGAAGGGGCGGCCCGTTCGAGAGGGGGGTCGCACTCAGCGGAGTCGGAGCCCGTTCAGCGCCTCAGGCGCCCGCGGCCGTGACGACGGCGTCGGTGGCGAAGCCGAGGAGGAGGCCCAGGAGGATGCACCAGGTGGTGAGGGTCTTGAGGCCGGTCTTGCGGGCGACGGCCAGCAGCTCGATGACGACGTAGAGGATCGAGCCGGCGGCGAGTCCGAGAAAGGCGATCGACAGGGTGTCGTCGACCACGTGCTGTCCGACGAGGGTGCCGAGGAAGGTGGGGCCGCCGCCGACCAGGCCCAGCCATGCCAGGGTGCGCCAGGACGGACGTTCGCCCTCGGCGGCCAGGGGGGCGACGATGCCGAAGCCCTCGGTGGCGTTGTGCAGGCCGAAGCCGACGATGAGCAGCAGGGCCAGGGAGAGCTCGCCCTGGGCGGCGGAGTTGCCGATGGCCAGGCCCTCGGCGAAGTTGTGCAGCCCGATGCCGGTGGCGATCATCAGCGCGAGCGAGCCCGCCTGGCTCCGGGTCTTCGACGCCAGCTCGGCGGTGGCGGCGGCACCGGGCCCCGTGGTCCGGGCCGCGGCCTCGCGGCGGCGGACGATCCAGCCGTCGTAGTGGACGAGACCGGCGAGTCCGATGGTCAGGCCGGCGACCAGGGTGAAACCTCCGGAGGCGACCGTCGCCCACGTGTGCTTGCCCAGCGCCTCGTCGATGGGCTCCCAGGCATGGGTCAGCACGTCCCAGACGAGGAAGATCAGGATACCGATGGCCACAGCGTTGAGGCCGGCCCTGAGCCGGGGGGTGGGGGTACGGAGGCGGCCTAGGGGCAGGCCGAGGTAGATGGTGAAGCCGGCTATGGCTCCGAGCAGGGCGATGTTGCCGCTGGACATGGGTGACTCCGGTCTGACGTGCACAGGAAGCGCACAGACCGTAAGCCAGGCAAGGCTTACCTAACAAGTGCCGGAAGCTCGGCTTCAGCGAAGCTTGGGAAAGCCATTACGCGTTCCTGCCCGTGACACAGGGGCAATCCGCCCGAACGGCAATCCAAAAGGGCGCCGCTTACGTAACCAACATGCACCCGCACCCAGGGAGGTGCATTCACCATGCGAGTAAAGGGCGCCAGGCGTCTCATCGCGACGTCGGCCGCCGTTCTGATGGCCGGCGGAGCTGCGATCGGTGCGGCCGGCACGGCCGCGGCAGCTCCTGCCGTGCACACCCATGTGATCACCAGCCGGTGCTTCGGCGACGACTGGCGCTGCTTCGACCACGGATTCGACCACGGATTCGACCACGGCGGGTTCCGCTTCGACCACGGATTCGACCATGGCGGGTTCGGCTTCGACCACGGGTTCTTCGGCGGACCGGTCGTAGTCATCGTGCGCGTGTAGTCGTCACCGTCGGCATCCAAGGGGCGCGCTCCTTGCGGGCGCGCCCCCAACCCGCTCTCACTCCTCGTGGAGGCCGGGGTGAAAGTTGGCGTTGATCTTTCTCGATGTGCAGGGTGGGCGCACTGTGCGTTCCTGGCTCCGGAGGTGTTCCGGATGCGGGGTGAGGAAGCGCTCGTGTACGACCCGAACCCCGATGACGGCCGGCGCGACGAGGTGCTGCGCGCCGCGGCGGCCTGCCCGGTCCAGGCGATCCTGGTCGACCGGCTGGAGGCGCGGCACGTACCCGCGAAGGCGTCGCCGGCATGACCGGTGCGGACGACCTGCACGCGTTCAAGCGCGAGGGCCGCATCGTGGTCGTAGGGGCGTCACTGGCCGGGCTGCGGGCTGCGGAGGCGCTCCGGGACGAGGGTTTCACCGGATCGCTGACCATGATCGGTGACGAGTTGGGCGAGCCCTACGACCGGCCGCCCCTGTCCAAGCAGGTGCTGGCCGGCTGGGTGCCCGCGGCGGGCACCGCGTTGCCTCGCCGCCGTGACATCGACGCGGAGTGGCTGCTGGGCGTGCCCGCCAGTGGGCTGGACCTCGCGACGAACCACGTGCGACTCGCCGACGGACGGGAGGTCACCTTCGACCGGGTGCTGATCACCACCGGAGTGCGGGCCCGGCCCTGGTTCGTCGAGTCCGAGGCGGCCCTGGAGGGGGTGTTCGTCGTACGCACGCGCGAGCATGCCGAGAGCCTGCAGCGAGCCCTCGCCGCCGGCCCTTCCCGCGTCCTGGTCATCGGCGCGGGATTCACCGGCTCCGAGATCGCCTCCATCTGCCGGGAGCGGGACATCCCGGTGACCGTCGCCGAACTCGGGACGGCCCCGCTGGCCGGGGCGCTCGGTGCCCTGATCGGTGAGGTCGCGGCCGACATGCAGCGCGCTCACTCCGTCGACCTGCGGTGCGGCGTCAGGGTCACCCGGCTCGAAGGCGACGCCCGGGGACGGTTTCGCCGTGCTCACTTCGCCGACGGCAGCACGGTCGACGCCGATGTGGCGGTGGTGGCGCTCGGGGGCATCCGCAACACCGAGTGGCTGCGGAAGTCGGGCCTGGCGGCGGGCGTGTGGGGAGTCACCTGCGACACGGGCTGCCGCGCCCTCGACACCAACGGCCGCGCAACCGACGACGTCTTCGCCGCGGGAGACGTGGCCCGCTGCCCGAACCCCGTCTACGGACACCGGCTCATCTCGCAGGAGCACTGGGCCAACGCCTTGGAGCAGGCAGAGGTCGCGGCACACAACATGGTCAGCGCCCCGGCGGACCACCGGCCCCACCTGACCATCCCGCTGTTCTGGTCGACCCAGTTCGGCGTCAACATCAAGTCCGTCGGCATCCCGACCTTCGCCGACGAGGCAGTCGTCACCCAGGGATCGCTGGACGACCGCCGTTTCGTCACCGCATACGGCTACCGGGGCCGCGTCACGGCCGCCGTGAGCTTCGACAACGCCAAGTGGCTGGACCACTACCGGAGACTGATCGAGACGGCGGCACCCTTCCCGCCCCCCTGCCCCACGCCGGATCAGCCGTCCGGCGGGAAACCGGTGCCCGTCGACTTCCCCGGCCCGGCCCTGGTCTCTCAGGGCGCCACCGTGGTCGTGACAGGACATGACCTGGTTGAGCACCGCGCCACGGCCGTGCAGCAGCATGGGCGGGAGCAAGGCCGGATGACCACGGCCGCCACGCCCGCCACGCCCGGCACGCCCGGCACGCCCGGCACGCTGCAACGGATCTTTGACCCTTCCGCCCGGGCCGACCCGTACCCGCTGTATGCCGAGTTGCGCGAGACGCCCGTGGCCCGGCAGGAGGACGGCAGCTACGTCGTCAGCACCTATCGCGAGATCACAGCCGTACTGAACGACCCGCATCTGAGCTCCGACCTGCGCAATCTGTCGCGTCCGCTGCCCGCGGTCGAGGAAGGGGCCACGCCGGCGTTCATCAAGACGGACCCGCCCGAGCACGATCGTTTGCGGCGCATGGCGATGCGTCACTTCGGCCCCCCGCACACCCCGGGGCTGGTGATGGGGATGGAAAGCGACCTGACCGCCATCGTCGACAGCCTGATCGACGCTTTCGCGGACAAGGAGCGGATCGACGTCGTCGACGATTTCGCCTTGCCGTTCCCCGTGACCGTGATCTGTCACTTGCTCGGCGTGCCACGTGAGGACGAGCCGAGGTTCCACCTCTGGGTGAACGACATCATGAACTCGGTCGACTACGACCCCGAGACCGATCCGAAGGAGAGACTGCACAAGGGCGTACAGGCCCGCAAGGACCTGCGCCAGTGCCTCGGCAGGCTGGTGGAACAGCGCCACGGCCGGCCGGACGACGGCCTGCTGGGCCGACTGGCCAACGATGACGGGCCCGACGGCCGGATGTCCGACGCCGACATCGTCGCCACCGCCAGACTGCTGCTCATCGCCGGCCACGAGACCACCGTCAACCTCATCGCCAACGGCATGCTGACCCTGCTGCGCCACCCGAAGGTGCTGCATCGACTGCGCGCCGAACCGGACCTCGTCGTGCCGCTGGTCGAGGAACTGCTGCGCTACGAGCCCCCCGTGCAGATCATTCCCTGGCGGGTGGCGTACAGCGACATCACCGTCGCCGACACCGTCATTCCCGGGGGCTCGCAGATCATGCTCATGCTGGCTTCGGGCAGCCGTGATCCGAAGCGCTTCCGCGATCCCGACCGCTTCGACCCCGACCGGCGCGACAACCAGCACCTCGGCTTCGGCAGCGGCATCCACCTGTGCTTCGCCGCCCCGCTGGCCCGGCGGGAGACCCAGATCGCGCTGACCGAGCTGGTCCGCCGGCTCGACCGCCCCCGGCTGGTCACCGACCCGCCGCCGTACCGCCGCAGCCCCGTTCTCCGCGGTCCGATCCATCTGGACGTCCAGCAGGGTGACGGCTGACACGGCAGCGGTGCCCGACCACCCGGTCGAGCGCCTCACTCACCTCATCACGCAACGAGAGACGCACCGGCTGAGAATGCCGCACGGCCATGCTCGCCATACGCTCGACACATGTCCGACGTCACGTCTGCCGGCGCCACAGCCGACGACCTTCCCGCACCGGCCGAGGGCCTGGTGCTCACGCACTTCCTCACGGTCAGCGATGTCCCTCGCTCGCGCGCGTTCTACGCAGACATTCTGGACGGACGGGTGGTGCTGGACGAGAACCCCTGCATCGTCAAGGTCGCCAACAGCTGGATCATCATGAACCCGGGCGGCGGGCCCACCGACGACAAACCCGATGTCGTCCTGCGCACACCGGAGAACCCCGACACCGTCTCCAGCTTCCTGAACGTACGGGTGGCGGACATCCACGACTTCTACGCCACCGCGAGCGCCAAAGGGGCCGAGTTCCTCACCCCGCCCATCGACCGCCGCGCCGAGCTGCGCTGCTACATGCGCGATCCGGACGGCTACCTCATCGAGGTGGGCCAGGCCACGGGGCTGCTCAAAGGCATCCTGGCGCGCACCGACACCGAAACCTGACGACGGAGCCTCATCAGGGAGGCGCCGCTCAGGGAGGCACCGCGCGCGATCGTTGGGCTTTCCGGACCGGGAGTCAGATCCGCCGGACCACGTCCGTGACGCCCCCTGGGCACGCGAGCGTCGCGATGTCCCATCCGGCGCGTCCGGCCCCGGCCCGGTAGGCGCTTTCGTAGAAGGCGATGACGGCGGCACGGGGATCGGTCTCGACGCGGGCCGCGTCGTAGCGCAGCACGGCCAGGTGGCTGTCGCCGCGCGCGACCCACCGCGCGGACGCGGGGCTGAGCGGCTCCCCGGCCAGGCCGGGGGGTTCGGGGGCGGTGTAGGAGTAGAAGGCGGGCTCGGTGAAGGTGTCGTCGCCGAACCAGAAGCCGAAGCTGATCACTTCCCTGGAGTACGCCTCCCGGGTAACCGGATCGGCCTTCCGAGGCTGGTCGATCTGTCGCCCGGAGAACCGGCTGTGGGCGATGTCGAAGGTGTGCCAGAAGTGGTGCACCGGGCTGCTCTTTCCCGAGTAGCCCGCCGCGAACTCCTCCAGCACGGACGCCACCTGGCTCAGGACCCGCCAGTAGCGGTTGGCGGCCGGCGGATCGTAGGTCGCGTGCTCGGTGTCCTGGGCGAACGGCCGGCCGGCGTCGGGCAGGTCGAAGGGCCTGGGAATGGCGATGTCCGCCCGGACGCCCAACGCGGTCAGGGCGCCCAGGGTCGCGTCGTGGAAGGACGCGACGGACTGGCCCGGAAGCGGGAAGGACCGCTCTTCGCCGTCCAGCGTCGCGACGATGAGCCGGTGGTCGACGAAGTCGAAGTCGATCGTGAAGATCGGATTCCCGTCGACCTGACCCATCGGACGCGTGGTGATGCCGCGCCCCGTGACATGGAACGGGACGTTCCACCAGTGGTTGCGCCGGGCGCTCGCCGCCAGACGGATCTTGCCGACGATCTGTTCGAAGCGGTGCAGGGTCTCCTTGGTGTCCCGCCACTCCGTCAACGGCATCGGTGGGAAAAGCTCCATCACGGTCCCATGATGACCCGGTGGACGGCGTCCGGCACCCGCGCCGGGGGACCGGAGGCGTCCCGCTCGGAGTCCGCCGCAAGGCCTGGCCAGATCTGAAAGCCGAGGGCGGCCTCCAGGCGGGCGAGGGTACCGAGGTCGGGCAACGCCCTGCCGTTCAAGACCCGGCTCATGGTGCCGTCGCGGGCGGCCCCAACGCCAACCGCTACATCTATGACGCCAGCACGGGCTTCGCCAGCGGCATCGACAGTGACACAGGGCTCGTCCCCCCGCTCACCGGAGGCGGCCAGATGCCCGGCATCGGTCGCGTCGACCTCTGCTTCAAATCCGACAACTACACCTGACAGCGCCACGGGCCGGCATCGCGGCCCGGTCCAACGGCGGAACGCTGTGACCACGTTCACGGACGCGCCACCACACTTCGCACGGTTCACCGGCCGGGGCCCTTTCGGGGCTCCGGCCGGACTCTGTCCAGTCAACGTTTGATCTTGGTTTGTCGTCACGCTCGGGCATCAGGTCCGCTTCCTTCCACACGGCGCTACTTGCACTGTGGTGCTCTCCTGCCCAGTGGACGCGAAACAGGCCACGCTTACGATGCGGTGGCTTCCTCGACCGAGTCCCGAACATCGAGCACAGAGTCGGCCCCGGTCAGCTCGAGCACTCTCCGGAGCTGGGGCGCCGGCTCCGCCACACGCAAGACGGTCATGGCGTGGACGCGGAGCAGCATCCTCAGAAACGCCGAATCGGCGAAGGTCAGCCGAGAAGCGTCCAGGACGACCTTGGAGTATGTGTGTGAGGCGGTCTCCAATGCCTCGACCAAGGGCGCCACCGTCGACGCGTCGTACTCGCCGCGGGCGACGACCACCCAGGCGCCGTCCCACTCGTACTGGAGCACCGGAGCTGATTCCGTCACAGGCCCTCTGACCTGCTCATTCGGCCGATTGTTGCTCGCGTCGGCTTCGCTCACACCCTCAGTATGGCCGCCGTGCGGGACGACCGCAGCCATCAAATTTCCGGGTCGGTGCAGGGGCGCGTCAGGGTCTGAGCGCGTCTGCGAGGGTGGGGCTGCAAGGTATGACCTCGTCGATGCCGACAAGGCGCAGGGTCCGCAGCACGGCATCGGTCGGCGCCGCCAGCCGCAGCCAGCCTCCTGCCTCGGTGATCTCGCGGTGAGCGATGAGCAGGACGTTGATGCCGCTGGAGTCCATGAAGGTGACCTTGCGCAGGTCGACGACGATGCGGGGGTGGCTGGTGTCGGAGACGTCCAGGGCCTGCTGCAACTGCGCGCCGGTGTCGTAGTCGACTTCGCCGGCCACGGTCAGCACGCGGATGCCGTCGCTGGCGGTGGCCACGACCGACAGCCTGCCCCGCAGAGCTGACTGTTCGGCTGACTCGGCGTCCGTCCTTCGTCCTTCGACCATGGTCGGTGATCCTGACACACCCGGACCGCGCGCGGAATTGCCAGCCGTCATTTCACCGGTGCTGCCTTGTGTGATAAGCCCGCTAGCGGGCACCAGGTGTCACTGATGCCTTTGGGGGTACACGCGCGCGCAGTGGGAACGGGGGGAGCGAGGTGGCTGTATTGGAGGCCGTGCCCGTGGGAGAGGACGGCACAACGCCGGACGACCACCCCATGCAGACCACCGTGTCCCTGGAAGGGGACGGCACATGCATCGCCCAGGCCCGCCATCAGGCGGCCGATTTCCTCAGCCGAGTCCAGGCGGAGTACGGGCTGCCCGTCTCTCAGCGGGCCATCGACCTCACACAACTGGTGGTCAGTGAGCTGGTGACCAATGCCCTCAAGTACGCGCCCGGCCCGGTCCTGATGGATCTGCGGATCATCGGCGGCCTGGTCGAGGTGGTGGTGTGGGATTCCGAGCCGGCGCTGCCGATCGCCCGCGCCGCGGACGCCGGACGCGTGGGCCAGCACGGCTTGGAGATCGTGATGGCCGTCGCCCAGAGCTTCGAGGTGCATCGGGAGCTTGTCGGCAAACGCATCAGCGCCCGCATCGCCCTCATGGACGACCCCGGCGGGGCGGTCACCGGACGCCGGCCCTTGTAGCGGCTACCGCCGCACACCGTACGGCCACGACGGCATACCGAACCTGACGGGAAGGGAGCCCTGACCGCCGCCCGTCAGATCTCGGAGGCGTAGCCCGCCTCTATCCGGGAGGACGCCGCCGGCGCCGAAGGGCGGGGACGCGGACGCGGAACGGCGAGCTCGGACAGCAGCGCAGCCACCTCGTCCTCGCTCGCCCCCGCCAGCGCCCCACTCACCCGATCGAGCGCCTCGCCCACCTCAGTGCGTGTGACCACTAGAAGCCGGCGTCGGACCTGCGTTCTTGACCGTCAGCGGCAGCAGCTTCTTGCCGGTCGGGCCGATCTGGATGTGGGTGTCCATCTGCGGACGCAAGCCGGAACACACCCGCCCCCCTCGGCCACCAGCAGCTCGCTGCTACTGCCTCTTGCAGCTACCCGGGGTGTCTCCTTCGCCCATGTCCATGTTGGCGCTGACTTCACTGTCCGAGTCGAAGTTACGGATGAGTACGACGCTTCGTTCGGGAAGCCGTCCGAGAGCAAACTTGCAGAGCTTCATGAGGTCTCCGTCCGTGACGTGCACCTCAAACTCCGCTTCCTTAGCGGAGGAGACCCCATGCTCCTCCCAATACTTGACGGCCTCGGCAGGACCGGCGCTGTGACCCAACGCCGTTAGCGCGTCTCCCAGCTCCTTAGCCGAAGCATCGTGATACTTGCTGTACTTGATGTAGGTGAGACCAGGGAACGTGTGACTCGTGACCCATGCGGGCACGTCAGCGTTTCCCTCGATCTTCTCCACAGACGTCATCTCCGCTGCTGGCACCGCCGGTTCCGCCCTCGGCTGCGAGCCCTCCCCCGAGCACGCGGTAACGAAAGCAACCAGCAGAACCGTGCCGGCTGTAGCGAACACTCGTCGCATACCAACCCCACACGTGTGGATCTGGTGAAGATCGTACTGGAACTCACGTGCCTACAAATGGCCTTGGCTCGATTCCGCCGTTGGGGCGTCCGCCGAGGCAGGAGCAGCGGACGGGGCGGAGGGCAGAACGGGTGCGCACCGCGGTCTCAACCGATCTCGCAGGCCTGAACTCGGCTACTCAGACCCACTCCCCCTCCGAGAGGATCTGCGAGCCAGCGCCAGACGGTGGCAGGGGCGTCCGAAGCGAAGCCGACGGCGTCGACGGGTGGGAGCGTGAAGCACCGGCCGCAGCCAACGCCGCAAGCACCTCGTCCTCGCTCATTTCCGCCAGCGCCTCCAACCCCCGAGCGAGCGCCCGACCGTCAGAGGCAGGAGCTTCCTGCCGGTCGGGCCGATTTGCATGGCCGTGACCATCTGCGGACAGATAGCTGTTCACCACCAAGGAGTCACTGCCTGATGAGCGTTGCCCACGAACGCCGAACATCGGTCACAAGCAGTGTGAGCAGCGCGTCGGTCGCCGACGGGCCCCGCACGTACGGCTGCGTTCGTCCGTCAAGCAGGCCGCCGACAGAGCCGTCTTTACTGAAGACGCACTGACGTGCGCCGCGTGTTCCCCCCTGAGTGCGCCTATGCGCCCCCCATCTGATGTCACGAAAAGATGGAGAGGCCTCCACTTTTCCTCCACAAGTGGTTAGCTGTTCAACGTGTTTCTCCGGGGGGAGAAACCTGTGGCTGCTCCCTTAGGGGCGGAGCGCCACCCGTGACTCGCGCGTACACCGGCAAGAGGGGGCCGGTGCCTGCCGGCGTGTTAGCAAGCGGTCGAGTCGCAAAGCCACTTCACCAGCAACTGCGATTCAGGCGCAGTTGTGTCTTCGGTCCGACGGCACCGTCGTACGCCGCCGTGCCCATCTTCATCGGGGGTGACCCATCCATGCACGGATACGGACAGCTCGCTGCTACGGGCACGAGCCTGACCATTGGCAGCATCGTGCTCGACCAGACGTGGCTCATCGCCGCCGCGTTGGGACTGGTAGTGCTGGGCGCCCTGCTCGTCCGGCTGGGGTTCCGCCGCGGCAAGGGACCGGGAGAGATCTGACCATGCAGCAGATACCGTCCGCCGCCTATGCGTCCCGCACACGTCTCGTCGTTGTCGCGACTCTGCCCCTGCTGGGTTTTGTGGGCTGGGGCATCTACCACACCTTCGCTGTGCTGGCCGCCTTCCACGGCCACGGCAACCACCTCGCCCTGGCCTGGGCGATCAGCTTCCTGCTCCTGTGGTGGGTTCCGCTGGCCTGGAAGGAGAAGCCGTACACCGCAACTCCGCGCCAGCAGAAGCAACTCGACAGTCTCACCGTGACCGTCCAGGTGCCGGTCTACAACGAAGACGAGGCCGCCCTGAGGCTCTGCCTGCAGAGCCTGTTCGACCAGTCCCGCCTTCCCGACCGGATCCAGTGGTGGACGACGGCTCCATCGACAAGAGAACCGGAGGAGCGATCACCTACGACTCAGTCCGCAGCTGGTTCACCGATCGTGCCCGGGCACAAGGCATCGAAGCCACCTGGACCCGCACGGTCAACCGAGGCAAGCGCCACGCGCAGATGGAAGTCCTCGCCACTGATCCAGCCGACGTCTTCATCACTCTCGATAGCGACTCGGTCCTCGACCGTCGGGCCATTCACGAAGGGCTCAAACCGTTCGCGGACCCGAAGGTGAAGTCCGTGGCCGGCATGGTCGTCGTGCTCAACAGCAGGGACAACCTGCTCACCTTCATGACCAGCATGCTGTACCTGCCCTTCACCCGCGGCTTCCGCTCAGCGCAGTCGGTCCTCAAACGCGTCATGGTCAACTCCGGCACCCTCGCGTTCTACCGCGGCGAAGTCATCCGCAAGTACGCCGACGCCTATCCGAACGAAACGTTCCGGGGCCGGCCGATGCAGATGAACGACGACTCGCTGATGACGCTGTACGGCCTCCTCGACGGAGACACCGTCCACCAGCCCAGCTCCATCTGCTTCACCCTCGTACCCGTCACCGTGCGCCACTACCTCAACCAGCAGTTCCGCTGGATGCGCGGCACCTTCGTCCGCACCTTCTGGTGGTTCCGCTACCTGCCCATCACCAGCGTCGCCTGGTGGATGCCCGTCATGGAAGTCGCGCAGCTCATCCTCTCCGTCGCCATCCCCGTGGCCCTACTGACCGACCCGGCACAACGCCAGAACCTGGCCGCGCTCTTGATCTCGACCACTCTCGTCGGACTCGGCGTAAACTGGATCATCGCCCTCAGGTTCTTCTGCATCGACCGCTCAGACGAATCCGCCTGGTTCCGCGCCGCCCTGTTCCTCACCGCACCCATCACGGGCATCTGGCGCCTGCTCATCCTGCGCCCGATGTACTTCTACGCGATGTTCACGTGCTGGAAGATCGGCAAATGGGGGACTCGCGACACCGTGGAAGTCGGCGTGGCGTAGACCTCCGAGCAACGAGCCCCCACCCCATGTCGGGGGGTGGGGGCTCGTTCGTTGCCTGATCGGGCGCGGAAAGGCCGCCACGTCGACGCACGGCTGTACACGCAGCGCTCACCAAAAGAGAAGGGGGCAACCACCGGCCTGCGCGCAAGGCTCACGCGGAGACTCTCAGACCCACTCCACCTCTGAGTGGATGCCCGTGATGCCTTCAGGCCCCGGCAGAGGCGTTCGTGGTGTCGCTGGCTTCCCAGGCCGCTGCCCGCTGGAAGCACCTACGACGGACAGCGCCGCAGCCACCTCCTCTTCACTCATCCCCGTCACTGCCTCCATCACCCGATTGAGTGTCTCGCTCACGTCAGTGCGGGTGACTACTCGGAGCCGGCGTCGGACCCGCGTTCTTGACCGTCAGAGGCAGGAGCTTCTTACCGGTCGGGCCGATTTGTATGGCCGTGTCCATCTGCGGGCAGACGCCGCAGTCGAAGCACGGGGTCCAGCGGCAGTCCTCGACCTCCGTCTCGTCGAGGGAGTCCTGCCAGTCCTCCCAGAGCCAGTCCTTGTCCAGGCCGGAGTCGAGGTGGTCCCAGGGCAGGACCTCCTCGTAGGTGCGCTCGCGGGTGGTGTACCAGTCGACGTCCACGCCGAAGGGGGCGAGGGCCTTGTCGGCGCAGGCCATCCAGCGGTCGTAGGAGAAGTGCTCGCGCCAGCCGTCGAAGCGGCCGCCGTCGTCGTAGACCGCGCGGATGACGGCGCCGATGCGGCGGTCGCCGCGGGAGAGGAGGCCCTCGACGATGCCGGGCTTGCCGTCGTGGTAGCGGAAGCCGATCGAGCGGCCGTACTTCTTGTCGCCGCGGATCTTGTCGCGGAGCTTGGCCAGACGGGCGTCCGTCTCCTCGGCCGAGAGCTGCGGGGCCCACTGGAAGGGGGTGTGGGGCTTGGGCACGAAGCCGCCGATGGAGACCGTGCAGCGGATGTCGTTCGAGCCCGAGACCTCGCGGCCCTTCTGGATGACGTGCGTCGCCATGTCGGCGATCTGCAGCACGTCGTCGTCGGTCTCCGTGGGCAGACCGCACATGAAGTACAGCTTCACCTGGCGCCAGCCGTTGCCGTAGGCCGTGGCGACCGTACGGATCAGGTCCTCCTCGGAGACCATCTTGTTGATGACCTTGCGCATGCGCTCCGAGCCGCCCTCGGGGGCGAAGGTCAGGCCGGAACGGCGGCCGTTGCGGGTCAGCTCGTTGGCCAGGTCGACGTTGAAGGCGTCGACGCGGGTGGAGGGCAGGGAGAGGCCGATCTTGTCTTCCGCGTAGCGGTCGGCGAGGCCCTTGGCGATGTCGCCGATCTCCGAGTGGTCCGCGGAGGACAGGGAGAGCAGCCCGACCTCCTCGAAGCCGGTCGCCTTCAGGCCCTTGTCGACCATCTCGCCGATGCCCGTGATGGAGCGCTCGCGCACCGGGCGGGTGATCATTCCGGCCTGGCAGAAGCGGCAGCCCCGGGTGCAGCCGCGGAAGATCTCCACGGACATGCGCTCGTGGACCGTCTCGGCGAGGGGGACGAGGGGCTGCTTGGGGTACGGCCACTCGTCCAGGTCCATGACCGTGTGCTTGGAGACGCGCCACGGGACGCCCGACTTGTTGGGCACCACGCGGGCGATACGGCCGTCGGAGAGGTATTCGACGTCGTAGAACGCCGGGATGTAGACGGCGCCGGTCTTCGCGAGGCGGAAGAGGACCTCCTCGCGGCCTCCCGGGCGGCCCTCGGCCTTCCACTCGCGGATGATCCGGGTCATGTCCAGGACGGCCTGCTCGCCGTCGCCGATCACGGCCGCGTCGATGAAGTCGGCGATCGGCTCCGGGTTGAAGGCGGCGTGGCCGCCGGCCAGGACGATCGGGTCGTCGATCGTGCGGTCCTTGGACTCCAGCGGGATGCCGGCCAGTTCGAGTGCGGTGAGCATGTTCGTGTAGCCCAGCTCCGTGGAGAAGCTGAGGCCGAACACGTCGAACGCCTTCACCGGGCGGTGGCTGTCGACCGTGAACTGCGGGACGGCGTGCTCACGCATCAGCGCCTCCAGGTCCGGCCACACGCTGTAGGTGCGCTCGGCGAGGACGCCCTCCTGCTCGTTGAGGACCTCGTAGAGGATCATGACGCCCTGGTTGGGGAGCCCGACCTCGTAGGCGTCCGGGTACATGAGCGCCCAGCGGACGTCGCACTCGTTCCACGGCTTGACCGTGGAATTGAGCTCTCCGCCGACATACTGGATGGGCTTCTGCACATGCGGGAGCAGTGCTTCGAGCTGCGGGAACACCGACTCGGCGGCTTCGGCAGGCATCTCGCGAACCTTCGTGAGCTGACAGGGGTGACCATTCAGCGTAACCCGGCCGGAGGCCCTCCCCCGAACGCTCAGACCGAGGCCCCCGAGCCGATCTCCTTCCACAGGGCCGGGAGCCTGGTCTCCGCCTCTGTTGCGCGTCGCTCCTCACGCCCGTACAGCACGCCGTAGGCGAACGTGTTCTCGCCCGCCGCGTGGGCCACTGCCGACAGCTCGCGCAGGGTGCGGCGGGCCATGACGCTGTCCTGGTGGTCGCCCAGGAGGGTGGTCAGGGACTTCATGGAGGCGGTGAGGGAGCGGGCGGAGGAGCCGAGGGCGGGGGTGGCGGCCTCGGCCGCGTAGCGGGTGCGCTTGGCCTTCTTGCGGGCCTCGTGCAGGGCGAGGTCGCGGTCCGTGCCGGGTGGGAGGGCCAGGGCCTGCTCCACCAGGGCCGAGAGCCGGTCGAGGTCCCGGTTCACGGCCTTGGTGAGGACTTTGTCCGGTTTCCTGCCGGCCGCCTTGCGCAGGGGCGGGTCGGCGAGGAGCGCGTCGAGGGTGTCGAGGAGGGTGAGGTAGCGGCGGGAGTCGAGGACGCCGGTGAGGTGGCCGTGGGTGCCGGAGCGCCGGGTCCGCGCCCAGGTGGCGAGCCGGTCCTGGACGGGGCCGGTGACCAGGGCGGGCGGGAGGGCGTCCAGGGCGGCCGTCAGGCGTTCGGTCAGGACTTCCTGGTCGCGGTCGATGCCCAGCTCGCCGGCGAGCCACTTCAGCTCGGCGCCGACGGGGTCGGTGGCGGCGCGGTCGAGGACCGGGCGGAAGGTGCGCAGGGTGCTGCGGGCGCGGCGGGTGGCGACGCGCATGCGGTGCACGGAGTCGGGCACGTCCCGGCGGACGGCGGGGTCGAGGGCGATCAGCGCGTCCCGCTGGGTGCGCAGGTAGGCGAGGACGTGGTCGCCGGCGGTGGTGGGTTTCGACGGCTTGGGCTTCCTGCGGCGGCGGCCGGCGGTCTGTTCCAGGGCGCGGGCCAGTTTGGAGGGTGAGGTCGAGGGGCGGACGCCGGCTCGGCGGAGGCGTTTGTCCACCTGGTCGAGGAAGGCGGGGTCGCCGCCGTCGGCCAGTTCCACCTCGATCTCGGTCCACTGGGCGGCGCCGCCCTTGCCGGTGAGCCGCTCGGCGGTCACGCCGTCGATGCTGGCCTCGGCCAGCAGGGCGCCGTCGGCGTCGACCAGGTGGCGTACGTCGCGGGCGGAGCGCAGCCGGACCAGGGGGATCAGCTCGGCGTCGCGGACGCGGGAGCGGACGAGGGCGGCGATCTCCTCGGGGACGGTGTCGGCGAGCGGGGCCCGGATCTCGTCCCGGACTCCGGGGGCGACCGGGAACTTCAGGTGCCAGCCGGCGTCCGCGCCTCCGGTGCGGCGGCGCAGGGTGAGGGAGGCGGCCGCCAGGCGTTCGTCGGCGGTGTCGTAGTAGGTGGCGTCGAGTTCGACCAGGCCCTTGTCGAGGACGGCCGCCACGCCGCCGACGCCGGTCAGGTCGGGCAGCCCGCTCTCGTCGGATTCGTACTTGCGCTCGATCTCGCGTTTCGCATCCGCCATGAACCGAATCTAGTGGGAGGCGGGCCGGTGCGGCAGAGGTCATCCCGGGTGAATGGCGGGAAACCCCCCGTCATCCACCCGGTGAACGCCCCTCACGCCGACAGCGGCCGCTGCACCTTGATCGACTGCAGGAGGCCGATGGCCACCCACACCGCGAACATCGAGGAGCCTCCGTACGAGACGAACGGCAGCGGAAGGCCCGTGACCGGCATGATGCCGAGGGTCATGCCGATGTTCTCGAACGACTGGAAGGCGAACCAGGCGACGATCCCGGCGGCGACGATCGTCCCGTACAGCTCGGTCGAGTCGCGCGCTATGCGGCAGGCGCGCCACAGGACGACGCCGAGCAGGAAGATGATCAGGCCGGCGCCGACGAAGCCCAGTTCCTCCCCCGCGACCGTGAAGACGAAGTCCGTCTGCTGCTCGGGCACGAACTGTCCGGTGGTCTGCGAGCCGTGGAAGAGTCCCGCTCCGGTGAGGCCGCCGGAACCGATGGCGATGCGGGCCTGGTTGGTGTTGTAGCCGACGCCCGCCGGGTCCAGGCTGGGGTTGGCGAAGGCCGCGAAGCGGTTGATCTGGTACTGGTCCAGGATGTGCAGCTGCCAGATCGCGACGCAGCCGATCACGCCGGCGGTGAGCAGGCCGAAGATCCAGCGGTTGGAGGCGCCGGAGGCGAGCAGTACGCCGAGGACGATGGCGACCATGGCCAGTACGGAGCCGAGGTCGGGCATGAGCAGCAGGATGAGGACCGGTACGGCGGCCAGGCCCAGGGACTGCAGCACCGTCCGGTGGTCGGGGTACGGCTTGTCGCCGGCGTCGACCCGCGCGGCCAGCAGCATCGCCATGCCCAGGATGATCGTCACCTTGAGGAACTCGGCGGGCTGGAGCGAGAAGCCTCCGATGACGAGCCAGTTGCGCTGGCCGTTGATCGTGGCGCCGAGCGGGGTGAGGACCACCAGGGCCAGCAGGACCGACAGGCCGTAGAGCATCGGCACGGCGTTGCGCAGGGCGCGGTGGCCGAGCCAGACGGTGGCCATCATCAGGGCGAGCCCGATGCCGAGGTTGATCAGGTGCCGTTCCAGGAAGAAGTACGGGTCGCCCTGGTTGATCTCGGTGCGGTTGCGGGTCGCCGAGAACACGAGCAGCGAGCCCAGCAGGGACAGCGCGATGGCCGCGAGCAGTATCGGCCAGTCGAGCCGCCGGGTCATCGAGTCGCGGGCGAAGAGCCGGGTCCAGCCGGCCCGCCGGGGGCCATACCCGGAGACGGAGAAGCTGTTCACGCCGGTCATGAGGGCATCCTCCGGCTTCCCCTCGTGCGGTTCTTCCGTGCCCGCCTTCGGGTGTCGCGGTTGCCCGTGGTGGGCGAGGGCGAGGTGGCGGGCTGCTGGTCGGTGCCGTTGCTGGGGTTGTTCTTCTGGAGGGCCTCCGCGTCCTTCGCGGGGTCGCCGGAGACGTTCGGGGCGGCGATGGTGCCGTCCGTGCGGACCTTCGGCAGGCCCTTCTGCGGTTCGGGCAGCAGTGCCTTCTTGTTGTCGACGGAGCCGTCGCCCTGGACGCCGTAGAGCGCGCTGTAGATGTTGCGCACGGCCTCACCGGAGGCTCCGGAACCCGTACCGGCCTGGGCGATCGTCATGATCACCGTGTAGTCCTTGGAGTAGGTGGCCAGCCAGGACGTGGTCTGCTTGCCGTAGACCTCCGCGGTACCGGTCTTGCCGTGCAGCGGGATCTTGTTCTGCGGCCAGCCGCCGAACTTCCAGGCGGCGGTACCGCGGGTGATGACGCCCGCGAAGGCGTCGTCCATGCCCTTGAGGGTGGCCTGGGTGACCGGCAGCTTGCGCTGCACCTTGGGCTTGATCTCCTGGACGCTCTTGCCGTCGGGGCTGACGATCGCCTTGCCGATGGTCGGGACGTACTCGGTGCCGCCGTTGGCGACGGCACCGTAGATCATCGCCTCCTGGATCGGCGTGACGAGGGTGTCGCCCTGGCCGATGGAGTAGTTGATCTCGTCACCCTCGCGCATCTTGTTGCCTTCGAGGCAGTTCTCGTAGGCGATCTTCTCGACGTAGGAGCCGTCCTTCTTGCCGGTCTTGCACCAGGCGTCCTTGTTGGCCTTCCAGTAGTCGAGCTTCCACTGGCGGTCGGGGACGCGGCCGGAGACCTCGTTGGGCAGGTCGACGCCGGTCTCCTTGCCGAGGCCGAACTGGTGGGCGGTCTTGAAGAAGTGGTCCTTCGGCTGGCCCTTCTTGGGGTTGATGCCGCCGTCCCGCTTCCACTCCCGGTCGGCCAGGCCGTAGAAGACGGTGTCGCAGGAGACCTCCAGGGCGCGGCCCAGGGAGATGTCGCCGAAGTTCTCGCCCTCGAAGTTCTTGAAGACCTGGCCGCCCACCGAGTACGAGCTGGTGCACGGGTAGCCGCCGTCCCAGGCGTAGCCGGCGTTGACCGCGGCGGCCGTGGAGACCACCTTGAAGGTCGAGCCGGGGGCCGCCTGACCCTGTATGGCCCTGTTGAGCAGCGGGTAGTCGGACTCCTTGCCGGTGAGGGCCTTGTAGTCCTTGGCGGAGATGCCGCCCACCCACACGTTCGGGTCGTAGGTCGGCGCCGAGGCCATGGCGACGATCCGGCCGGTCTTGGCCTCCATGACGACGACGGCGCCGGAGTCGGCCTTGTAGTTCTCGCCGGTGATCTTGTCGTACTGCTGGCGGGCGACCTTCATCGCCTTGTCCAGCTCGTACTCCGCGACGCGCTGGACCCGGGAGTCGATGCTCGTGACCAGGTTGGAACCGGGCTCGGCCGCGTCCGACTTGGCCTTGCCGATGACCCGGCCGAGGTTGTCGACCTCGTAGCGGGTGACGCCGGCCTTGCCGCGCAACTGCTTGTCGTACTCCCGCTCCAGGCCGGAGCGGCCGACCATGTCCGAACGCAGATACGGCGAGCTGGTGTCCTTGGCCTTCTGGATCTCCTCGTCGGTGACCGGCGAGAGATAGCCGAGGACCTGCGCGGTGTTGGACTTGCCCGGGCCCGCGTAGCGGCGCACGGCCTCGGGCTCGGCGGTGATGCCGGGGAAGTCCTCGGAGCGCTCGCGGATCTGCAGGGCCTGCCTGGGGGTGGCCTCGTCGGTGATGGGGATCGGCTGGTACGGCGAGCCGTTCCAGCACGGCTGGGGCGTCTTCGCGTCGCACAGCCGGACCTTCTGCATGACGTCCCCGGGTGTCAGGCCGAGGACGCCGGCCAGCTTGGTCAGGACGGCCTTGCCGTCGTCCTTCTGCTTGAGCAGGTCGGTGCGGGAGGCGGAGACCACCAGGCGGGTCTCGTTGTCGGCGAGGGGGACGCCCCGGGCGTCCAGGATGTCGCCGCGCACGGCCGGGTCGACGACCTGCTGGACGTGGTTGCCGGACGCCTCCTTCTGGTACTCGGCGCCCTGGCGGATCTGCAGGTACCAGAGCCGGCCGCCGAGCGTGCCGAGGAGGGAGAGGACGAGGATCTGGATGACGACGAGCCTGATCTGGACCCGTGGGGTCCGGCCGGTCTCGGGGATGTTGGTCACTGCGGCTGCCTCCCCCTCTCAGTGCGTGGGCGCCGGTGTGCTCAGAGCGGGTGTGCGAACCGTCTGCGCGCGTACGAATGATGAACGATCAGCCTGTGAACCCGCGTTCCGGGCCGGCCGACACGTTCGGGTGAATGTCCGGCCGTCCGTCGGCGTGAACTCGCCGGTGCTCACAGCCGCTTGACCCCCTTGATGCGGCCGACCCGCGCCGAGCGGGTGCGGGCCTTCGCCTTCAGCGCGCCGAGGCCGCCGCGCTGGCTGCCGATGCGCAGGCCGGTGCCGGAGGAGAGCCAGCCGGAGGAGATGTCGCCCGCCTTGCCGGCCGGGCTGCTCTCGGCGAGCGGGTCGTTGTCGGCGCGGCGGGCCAGCCACATCACGGCGGGCACCACGAACGGGCCCAGCAGCAGGTCGTACAGGGCGGCCGAGAAGAGCAGCCCGGGCAGGCCGACATGGCGGGCGGCGGTGTCGCCGACCAGGGCGCCCACGCCGGCGTACAGCAGCGTGGAGCCGAGGGCGGCGGCGACCACGACGGCCATCGGGCCGGTCGCCGACCTCAGGCGGCCGGTCTCCGGCTTGATGAGCCCGGCGAAGTAGCCGGTCACGCACAGCACGAGGGCGTAGCGGCCGGCCGCGTGGTCGGCGGGCGGGGCGAGGTCGGCGAGGAGTCCAGCGCCGAAGCCGACGAGGGCGCCGCCGACATGGCCGTACACCATCGCGAGGCCCAGGACGGTGAGCAGGAGCAGGTCGGGGACGGCGCCCGGCAGGTGCAGGCGGGCGAGGACGCTCACCTGGATCACCAGGGCGACGACGACCAGCGCGGACGAGAGCAGCATCCGGTTGACACGCATGGGGATTCAGCTCCTACTGCTGCTGGTCGTCGGCGTTGGAGTTGGGGCCGGCACTGGCCGACGGGGTCACGGTGACCGTCACCGTCGGTGTCGGGACCGGCTTGGGCTTGGTCGGCAGGACCTCGTCGCGCGGGTCCTTCTTCGGGGCCTGGACGACCACGCCGACGATGTCGAGCTTGGTGAAGCTCACGTACGGGGTGACGTAGATGGTGCGGGTGAGGCCGCCGTTGGACGGGTCGACGCGGGAGACCACGCCGACCGGCACGCCCGGCACGAACGGCTTGTCGGCCTGCGAGCCGAAGGTGACGAGCCGGTCGCCCTTCTTCACCTCCGCCTTGCCGTTGAGCAGTTCCACGCGCAGCGGGCGGTCGCCCTGCCCGGAGGCGAAGCCCAGTTCGTCGCTGCCCTCCATGCGGGTGCCGACGGTGAAGTCCGGATCGTTGGCGAGCAGCACGGTGGCGGTGTTCGGGCCGACGGTGGTGACCCGGCCGACCAGGCCGTCGCCGTTGAGGACGGTCATGTCCCGCTTGATGCCGTCGTCGGCGCCGACGTCGATGGTGATGGTCCAGGAGAAGCCCTGCGCCGACCCTATGGCGATGACCTGGGCGCCCTTGATGCCGTACTGGCCCTCACCGGCGAGCTTCAGCGTCTTCTGGAGCTGGTTCAGCCGGCTGCGGTTGCGGTCGTCGCTGCCGAGCTTGGCCTTGAGGGCCGCGTTCTCCTTCTCCAGCGCGGCGAGCCGGTCGTGCCGGCCGCCGGAGTCACGGATCGCGGAGACGGCGTTGCCGACCGGGTCGACCGCCGAGGACAGCCCGTTCTCCACCGGGCCGAACACCGCGGCCGCGGCCTGCCGGGCGCCGTCGACCGGGGAGTTCCGGCCGCCACGGATGTCCACCGTGATCAACGCGAATGCGATGGCGACCAGCAGGACCAGGAGCAACCGGCTCTCTTTCGTGTCCCTCACGTGCGGCGGCCGTGCCCTTCCTCGATAGGAATTCAGGAGCCCCTGTGCGGCGTGTACCGGCGCGACACGCGCGACGCTCACCCAAGGGGCTTGTTTGCGGGAGCTTATGCCTCTATATCAACGATCCGCCGCACGAGAGGAGAACGTCTCGTACGGCGGAATCGAAAGTCGCGTCATCTGCGCGGCTGGGCGTCCAGGACCTGCTGGAGCGCCTCGAACTCCTCGACGCACTTGCCGGAGCCGAGCGCGACGCTGTCGAGCGGGTCCTCGGCGATGTGGATCGGCATCCCGGTCTCCCGGCGCAGCCGCTCGTCGAGGCCGCGCAGCAGGGCTCCGCCGCCGGTCAGAACGATTCCGCGGTCCATGATGTCGCCGGACAGCTCCGGCGGGCACTTGTCGAGGGTCGTCTTGACCGCGTCGACGATCGCGTTGACCGGTTCCTCGATCGCCTTGCGGACCTCGGCGGCCGAGATGACGACGGTCTTCGGCAGCCCGGAGACCAGGTCCCGGCCGCGGACTTCGGTGTGCTCGTCGGCGTCGAGTTCGTACGCGGAACCGATCGTGATCTTGATCTGTTCGGCCGTCCGCTCCCCCAGCAGAAGGCTGTATTCCTTCTTGATGTACTGGATGATCGCGTTGTCCAGTTCGTCACCCGCGACCCGGATGGACTGGGCGGTGACGATGCCGCCGAGCGAGATGACCGCGACCTCCGTGGTGCCGCCGCCGATGTCCACCACCATGTTGCCCGTGGCCTCGTGGACCGGCAGGCCGGAACCGATGGCGGCGGCCATGGGCTCCTCGATGATGTGCACCTGGCGGGCGCCCGCCTGGGTGGACGCCTCGATCACCGCACGGCGCTCGACACCCGTGATGCCCGAGGGCACACAGACGACGACCCGCGGACGAGCCAGGTACCGCCGCTTGTGGATCTTCAGGATGAAGTAGCGGAGCATCCGCTCGGTGATCTCGAAGTCGGCGATGACGCCGTCCTTCAGCGGACGCACGGCGACGATGTTGCCCGGCGTCCGGCCGATCATCTTCTTCGCTTCGGCGCCGACCGCGAGGATCCCACCGGTGTTGGTGTTGATCGCGACGACGGACGGCTCGTTCAGGACGATCCCGCGACCCCTGACGTACACCAGCGTGTTGGCGGTCCCGAGGTCGACAGCCATGTCACGGCCGATGAACGACATTGAGTTCCCCATCCGGATTCATCTGGCCTTCCTGAGCTTTTGAGGGCATGTCAGGACGGCGAGGCGGGTGCTGTGACGTGAAGGCTTCCATCGTAAACGCGCCTGCACGAACACTGCGCGAGGGTCTCCGCCATTGTCACCAGATGGCGGGCCGCCTCGCTTGTGGAGACGGGCGTTCGGGGGCGCTCGTTCCCTCGATCGCCGGTACTCATGCAGGCGAAATCAGGTCCGGGTGCCGGTCACGCGGGCGCGCCGGACCCCGGACCGCCGGCTGCGCCGGGCGTCACCCGCGGCCGGGGAAGAAAATCTTCACCTCGCGCTCGGCGGACTCCTCGGAGTCGGAGGCGTGGATCAGGTTCTCGCGGACGATCACGCCGTAGTCACCGCGGATGGAGCCGGGCGCGGCGGCGATCGGGTCGGTCGGGCCGGCCAGCTGGCGCACGCCCTCGATGACCCGCTCGCCCTCGACGATCAGCGCGACGACCGGGCCGGAGGCCATGAACTCCACCAGCGGCTCGTAGAACGGCTTGCCGACGTGCTCGGCGTAGTGCTGCTCCAGCGTGGCGCGGTCCAGGGTGCGCAGTTCCAGCGCGGTGATCTGCCAGCCGGCCTTGCGCTCGATACGGCCGATGATCTCGCCGGTCAGGCCGCGCCGGACGGCGTCGGGCTTGAGCAGGACGAGGGTGCGCTGGGTCACGGGAGGACTCCTTCTGAGGGGCGTCTGCGATGGTGGGACGAGGTTACAAGAGCCCGCTCTGTCCTCGTCACGCAGCGTCAGGTGTGGAGGAGGCGGAGTCGGCCTGCGCGGCGAATCTGGCCTTCGCCTCGTCCACCTTCCTCCCGAAGTGCACCGACGCCCACCACAGCGCCGCGAACACCGCACCCATGAAGTACATGGTGGGGACGAAGACGCCGGAGGCGATCAGCGCGAGCTGCAGGGCCCAGCCGAGGGCCACGCCGCCCGGCCGGGTCACCATGCCGCACAGCAGCACGCACAGCAGCATGGCGATGCCGCTGACCAGCCACACCGTCGACGTGGACAGGTCGGGGTCCTTCATGGCGACGAGCCCGGCGAAGCCGATGATGAAGAACTCGCCGATCAGCGTCGATGCACAGAGCGTACGCATGGTGGCTCCTCAGCCCCTTCCCAGCAGCAGCCGGGCCTCGCCGACCGTGATGACGGAGCCGGTGACCAGGACGCCACCGCCCGCGTACTCGCCCTCCTCCTCGGCCAGCGTGATCGCGGCCTCCAGAGCGTCCGGCAGCCGCGGCTCGACCTGCACGCGCTCCTCGCCGAACACCTCGACGGCGATCGCGGCCAGCTCGTCCGCGTCCATGGCGCGATGGCTGGAGTTCTGGGTGACGACGACCTCGGCGAAGAGCGGCTCGAAGGCCTCCAGCAGCCCGCGCACGTTCTTGTCGCCGCTCGCGCCGACCACGCCGATCAGCCGGCTGAAGTCGAACGCCTCCCCCACGGCCTCCGCGGTGGCCACCGCGCCCGCCGGGTTGTGCGCCGCGTCCAGCACGATCGTGGGAGAGCGCCGTACGACCTCCAGGCGGCCCGGCGAGGACACGGCGGCGAAGGCCTTGCGGACGGTGTCGATGTCCAGCGACTCCGCGCGCTGTGCGCCGACGCCGAAGAACGCCTCGACGGCGGCGAGGGCCACGGCCGCGTTGTGCGCCTGGTAGGGGCCGTGCAGCGGGAGGTACACCTCGGGGTACTCGCCGCCCAGGCCGCGCAGGGTGAGCAGCTGTCCGCCGACGGCGACCTGCCGGGCGACGACGCCGAACTCCAGCCCCTCCCGGGCCACGGTGGCGTCCACCTCGACGGCCTTCTTCAGCAGCACCTGCGCCGCGTCGACCGGCTGCTGGGCCAGGATGACCGTCGCGTCCTGCTTGATGATGCCGCTCTTCTCGCCGGCGATCTCCGCGGGCGTCTCACCGAGGCGGTCGGTGTGGTCCAGGGCGATGGGCGTGACGACCGCGACGTCGCCGTCGATCACGTTCGTCGCGTCCCAGGAGCCGCCCATGCCGACCTCGACGACGGCGACGTCCACCGGTGCGTCCGCGAAGGCCGCGTACGCCATGCCCGTGAGCACCTCGAAGAAGGACAGCCGGTACTCCTGCCGCGCGTCGACCATCTCCACGTACGGCTTGACGTCCTGGTACGTCTCGATGAACCGCTCGGCGGAGATCGGGGCGCCGTCCAGGCTGATCCGCTCGGTGATCGACTGCACGTGGGGGCTGGTGTAGCGGCCGGTGCGCAGCTCGAAGGCGCCGAGCAGGGCCTCGACCATGCGGGCGGTGGAGGTCTTGCCGTTGGTGCCCGTGATGTGGATCGAGGGGTACGACCGCTGCGGCTCGCCGAGGACGTCCATCAGCGCGGAGATACGGCTGACGGAGGGCTCCAGCTTGGTCTCGCCCCAGCGGGTGGCCAGTTCGGCCTCGACCTCGCGCAGAGCCTTGTCGACCTCCGGGTCCTCGGGCCTGGCCGGTACGTCGGCCTGCGGCGGGCCCCCCTGGGTGCGCAGGGTGCGGCTGCCGGCCTCGATCACCGCGAGGTCGGGGTCGCGGGTGGTCTCGGCGTCGACGATGTCGTCGAAGCCGTCGAGGGGGTCGGGCTGGTCGTTCTCGTGCGGGAGGTCGCTCACAGGGTCAGTCTACGGACCGGCGGTGACAAAGGGTGCGGTGGCTTGGAGCGCCCGCCGAAGGCGGTGGCGGGACGCCGGGCGGGGGCGGGACGCCGGGCGGAGGCGGGACGCCGAGCGGGGGCGGGACGCCGGGCGGAGGCGGGACGCCGAAGGCCCCCGGTGTCGCGAACGCACCGGGGGCCTTCGGCCATGTGGAACGGCTACGCCTGCGGCAGGCGGTCCAGCTGGGCGGTGAGGCGGGCGATGTCCTCGTCGGCCTTGGCCAGGCGCGTGCGGATCTTGTCCACCACGTTGTCCGGGGCCTTGGCGAGGAAGGCCTCGTTGCCGAGCTTGGCCGTGGCCTGGGCCTTCTCCTTCTCGGCGGCGGCCAGGTCCTTCGCGAGGCGCTTGCGCTCGGCCGCCACGTCGATCGTGCCGGACAGGTCGAGCGCGACCTCGGCACCGGCGACCGGGAGGGTGGCCGTGGCCGTGAAGGAGTCGCCCTCCGGCTGGAGGCGGAGCAGGTTGCGGATGGCCGCCTCGTGCGGGGCCAGCGCCGTACCGTCCAGGGTCAGCCGGGCCGGGACCCGCTGGCCGGGCTGGAGGCCCTGGTCGGCGCGGAAGCGGCGGACCTCGGTGATGACGGACTGGAGGGTCTCGATCTCCCGCTCGGCGGCCTCGTCGCGGAAGCCGCCCGGTGCGTCGGCACCAGGAACGGACACCGGCTTCGGCCACTCGGCGACGACGACCGACTCGCCGCCCGTCAGCGTCGTCCACAGGGTGTCCGTGACGAACGGGACCACCGGGTGGAGCAGCTTGAGGGTGACGTCGAGGACCTCGCCGAGGACGCGCTTGCTGACCTCGGCCGGCTCGCCGCCCGCCTGGAAGACGGTCTTGGACAGCTCGACGTACCAGTCGAAGACCTCGTCCCAGGCGAAGTGGTAGAGGGCGTCGCTGAGCTTCGCGAACTGGAAGTCCTCGTAGAACGCGTCGACTTCGGCGACGGTCTCGTTGAGGCGGGACAGGATCCACCGGTCGGTCGCGGACAGCTGCTCCCGGTCGGGCAGCGGGCCCTCGACCGTCGCGCCGTTCATCAGCGCGAAGCGGGTCGCGTTCCAGATCTTGTTGGCGAAGTTCCGGGACGCCTGGACCCAGTCCTCGCCGATCGGCACGTCGGTGCCGGGGTTGGCGCCACGGGCCAGGGTGAAGCGGACGGCGTCGGAGCCGTACTTGTCCATCCAGTCCAGCGGGTCGACGACGTTGCCGAAGGACTTCGACATCTTCTTGCCGCGCTCGTCGCGGACCAGGCCGGTCAGGGCGATGGTCTTGAAGGGGACCTCGCCGTCCATGGCGTACAGGCCGAACATCATCATCCGGGCGACCCAGAAGAAGATGATGTCGTGGCCGGTGAGCAGGACGTCGGTCGAGTAGAACTTGCGCAGGTCCTCGGTCTGTTCGGGCCAGCCGAGCGTGGAGAACGGCCACAGGCCGGAGGAGAACCAGGTGTCGAGGACGTCGGTGTCCTGGTGCCAGCCCTCGCCGGCCGGCGGCTGCTCGTCCGGTCCGACGCAGACGACCTCGCCGTCCGGGCCGTACCAGACCGGGATGCGGTGACCCCACCACAGCTGACGCGAGATGCACCAGTCGTGCATGTTGTCGACCCAGTCGAAGTACCGCTTCGACATGTCCTCGGGGTGGATCTTGACCCGGCCGTCGCGGACGGCGTCACCGGCGGCCTTGGCCAGCGGGCCGACCTTGACCCACCACTGCATCGACAGACGCGGCTCGATGGTGGTCTTGCACCGGGAGCAGTGGCCGACGCTGTGGACGTACGGCCGCTTCTCGGCGACGATCCGGCCCTGGGAGCGCAGCGCCGCGACGATGGCGCTGCGCGCCTCGAAGCGGTCGAGGCCCTGGAAGGGGCCGTGCGCGGTGATGACGCCGCGCTCGTCCATGACCGTGATGGACTCCAGGCCGTGGCGCTGGCCGATCGCGAAGTCGTTCGGGTCGTGGGCCGGGGTGACCTTGACGGCGCCGGTGCCGAACTCGGGGTCGACGTGGGTGTCGGCGACGACGGGGATGCTGCGGTCGGTCAGCGGCAGCTTGATCCGCTTGCCGACCAGGTGCCGGTAGCGCTCGTCGTCGGGGTGGACGGCGACGGCGGTGTCACCGAGCATCGTCTCGGCGCGGGTGGTGGCGACGACGAGGGTCTCGTCTCCCTGGCCGTACTTGATGGAGACGAGCTCGCCGTCGTCCTCCTGGTACTCCACCTCGATGTCGGAGATGGCGGTCAGACAGCGCGGGCACCAGTTGATGATGCGCTCGGCGCGGTAGATCAGCTCGTCGTCGTAGAGCTTCTTGAAGATGGTCTGGACGGCCTTCGACAGGCCCTCGTCCATGGTGAAGCGCTCGCGCGACCAGTCGACGCCGTCGCCGAGGCGGCGCATCTGGCCGAGGATCTTGCCGCCATACTCCTCCTTCCACTGCCAGACGCGCTCGACGAACTCCTCACGGCCCAGGTCGTGGCGGGACTTGCCCTCTTCGGCGAGCTGCTGCTCGACCTTGTTCTGGGTGGCGATGCCGGCGTGGTCCATGCCGGGCAGCCACAGCGCCTCGTGGCCCTGCATGCGCTTGCGGCGCGTGAGGGCGTCCATGAGCGTGTGCTGGAAGGCGTGGCCCAGGTGGAGCGAGCCGGTGACGTTCGGCGGCGGGATGACGATCGTGTACGCCGGCTTGTCGCTCTTGGCGTCCGCCTCGAAGTAACCGCGCTCTACCCAGCGCTCGTACAGCGGCCCCTCTACATCGGCCGGCGCGTACTGGGTCGGCAGTTCGGAGTCGGGCGCGGGTGGCTGCTGCTGAGCGTTCTCGGTCACGGGGGTCAGTTTAGAGGTGTCACGGGGCGGTCCCGAAACGCGTTTGTTGTGTAACGGTGCGGCCCCCGGTGCCGTGCGGTTTCCGGGCCTGGTCCAGGATGTCAGGAACACATAAGCGTCCTAGGGGGAACCCAGAAATGAGCAACAACCAGCCGGGCCCGTACGGCCAGCAGCCCCAGCAGCCGGGTCCCTACGGCCAGCCGGGGCAGCCGGGTCCGTACGGCCAGCCGGGGCCCTACGGCCAGCCGGGCCAACCGGGCCAGCCGGGCCCGTACGGCCAGCCGCCGCAGGCCCCGCAGCCCGGCTACGGCTACCCCCAGCAGGCGCCCGCGACCCCGCCGCAGGGCTACGGCTACCCGCAGCAGGGCGTGCCGCCCCAGCCGGGCCCGTACGGCCAGCAGACCTACGGCATGCCGCAGGCGCCGGCCCCGGCCGGGGGCAAGAAGAAGACGGGCCTGATCATCGGCGCGGTGGCCGTGGTGGCGGCCGTGGCGGTCGCGGTGTACTTCGTGGTCGGCGCGGGCGGCGGCGGGGGCGGCGTCGCGAACGACGGCCCGCACAAGCTGACGACTCCGGCGACCGTGCTGACGGAGTACAAGCGGGACTCGAGCAAGAGCGACACGATGACGTCGAGCGATCTCAAGGACGCCGAGAAGTGGGGCGTGCACAACCCGAAGGACGTCAGCGCGCAGTACAAGTCCGGGGACGCCTCCAACCCGCTGGGTCAGAAGATGATCGAGTTCGGCGGTGTCTACGGGACGATCGACGACCCCGAGAAGGCCGTCGACGCGATGTTCGCGTACATGAAGGACCAGAGCACCAAGGACACCACCGACAAGTACAGCCTTGTGGGTGAGCCCAAGGAGTACAAGCCGGCCTCGCTCGACGGTGCGGTTCTCAAGTGCCAGCAGGCCAAGGGTGCGAACACCGACAGCACCGGGCCCAAGGAGATGACGTTCGACTTCTGCATCTGGGGTGACCACAGCACCCTCGGCATGGTCATGCCGATGGACATCGCCACCCTCGCCTCGGGCCGGGCCAGCGACCCGGCGGCGGACGCCGAACTGACGGCCAAGTTCCGCAACGAGGTCCGCGTCAAGGCCTGACGTACGAGGGGTGCCCGGCGGTCTCCCGGCCGGGCACCCTCCGGTCGATCCGAGCGCCTCGCCTCCGGCATGCCGACGGGCAGGCACCCCACCCGGGGTGCCTGCCCGTCCGTGCGGAGATGGTCAGGCCGTCTTCTGCTCTCCCGAGCCCCTGCCCCGGGCGTCCCGGGGGATCAGGGTCGGGTTGACGTTGGAGAGGACCACGTCGGCGGTGATGACCACGCGGGCCACGTCCTTGCGGGACGGGACCTCGTACATCACGCCCTGGAGGACCTCCTCCATGATGGCGCGCAG
This sequence comes from Streptomyces sp. NPDC051133, assembly GCF_040682635.1. Classification (NCBI taxonomy): domain Bacteria; kingdom Bacillati; phylum Actinomycetota; class Actinomycetes; order Kitasatosporales; family Streptomycetaceae; genus Streptomyces; species Streptomyces sp. NPDC051133. Next base: position 58,980 of record NZ_JBFBBK010000030.1, on the reverse strand, counting down.
GCCGCGGGCGCCGGTCTGGCGGAGGATGGCCTGGTCGGCGATGGCCTCCAGCGCCTCGCGCTCGAAGTCCAGCTCCACGCCGTCGAGTTCGAAGAGGCGCTGGTACTGCTTGACGAGCGCGTTGCGGGGCTCCACCAGGATCTTCAGGAGCGCCTCGCGGTCGAGGTTGTGGACCGAGGTGATCACCGGCAGGCGGCCGATGAACTCGGGGATCATGCCGAACTTGACCAGGTCCTCCGGCATGACGTCCTCGAAGACGTCCTTGGACTCCAGCTCGCGCTTGGAGAGGATCGTGGCGCCGAAGCCGATGCCCTTGGCGCCGGCGCGGGCCTCGATGATCTTCTCCAGGCCGGCGAAGGCACCGCCCACGATGAACAGGACGTTCGTCGTGTCGATCTGGATGAACTCCTGGTGCGGGTGCTTGCGGCCGCCCTGGGGCGGGACCGAGGCCGTGGTGCCCTCGAGGATCTTCAGCAGCGCCTGCTGGACGCCCTCGCCCGACACGTCACGGGTGATCGACGGGTTCTCGCTCTTGCGGGCCACCTTGTCGATCTCGTCGATGTAGATGATCCCCGTCTCGGCCTTCTTGACGTCGTAGTCCGCCGCCTGGATCAGCTTCAGGAGGATGTTCTCGACGTCCTCGCCGACGTAGCCCGCCTCCGTGAGCGCCGTCGCGTCGGCGATCGCGAACGGGACGTTCAGCATGCGCGCCAGCGTCTGCGCGAGGAGGGTCTTGCCGGAGCCCGTGGGGCCCAGCAGGAGGATGTTGGACTTCGCCAGCTCGATGGCGTCGTCACGGCCGCCCGGGCCGCCGTTCTCGCCCGCCTGGACCCGCTTGTAGTGGTTGTACACCGCGACGGAGAGGGCCTTCTTGGCGGCCTCCTGGCCGACCACGTAGCCCTCGAGGAACTCGTAGATCTCGCGGGGCTTGGGAAGCTCCTCCCAGCGCACCTCGCTGGTCTCCGCGAGCTCCTCCTCGATGATCTCGTTGCAGAGATCGATGCATTCGTCGCAGATGTACACACCGGGCCCTGCGATGAGCTTCTTGACCTGCTTCTGGCTCTTGCCACAGAACGAGCACTTGAGCAGATCGCCGCCGTCACCGATGCGTGCCACGGTGTGCTTCCCCTTCGCCTGGGAGACGCCTGGACACTGAGATCCAGCGGCTCCTGGTGCTGCCTTATGTCCGACGGTACCTTGCCGGGCCCGGTGTTCGGGCCCCCCTTGGCAGGGTTCACTTTGACGTGTGCCCTGCCAAGGGGGGCGGAAAATGAGTGCTCCGCCTCAGCGGACCGAGGCGTTGTTCAGCTTGCGGGTGGAGATGATCTGGTCGACGAGGCCGTACTCCAGCGCCTCCTCGGCCGTGAGGATCTTGTCGCGCTCGATGTCCTCGCGGATCTTCTCGAGCGGCTGGTTCGAGTGCTTCGCCAGCATGTCCTCCAGCTGCTCACGCATCCGGGTGAACTCCTTGGCGATGATCTCCAGGTCGGAGAGCTGACCGCGGCCGGTGGAGCCCGCCGGCTGGTGGATCAGGACGCGCGAGTTCGGCAGCGCCATGCGCTTGCCCGGCGTACCGGCGGCGAGCAGGATGGCCGCGGCGGAGGCCGCCTGGCCCATGCAGACCGTCTGGATGTCGGGCTTCACGAACTGCATGGTGTCGTAGATCGCCGTGAGGGCGGTCATGTCGCCACCGGGGCTGTTGATGTAGATCGAGATGTCTCGGTCCGGGTCCATCGACTCCAGGCACAGCAGCTGCGCCATCACGTCGTTGGCGGAGGCGTCGTCGATCTGGACGCCCAGGAAGATCACGCGCTCCTCGAAGAGCTTCGCGTACGGGTCGTACTCGCGGATGCCCTGGGAGGTGCGCTCGACGAAGCGCGGGATGACGTAGCGGCTGTCGGGGCGGGGCCCTTCGTACATGCCGCTGGCGGCGCCGGGGAAGTTGCTCATGGGGTGTTCACCGTCCTGGTGGCGTTCTGGGGGCTTGGGTCTCGGCGGTGCGTGGCGCGGTCTGGCCGGTCAGGCACCGGTGCCGCCGCCGCCCGGAACACCCGAGGCGTGCGTGATGATCTCGTCAATGAGACCGTACTCCTTGGCCTCTTCCGGGGTGAACCAGCGGTCGCGGTCACCGTCGCGGATGATCGCCTCGACCGTCTGGCCGGAGTGCTGCGCGGTCAGCTCGGACATGCGCTTCTTGGTGCGCAGCAGGTACTCGGCCTGGATCTTGATGTCCGAGACCGTACCGCCGAGGCCCGCGGAGCCCTGGTGCATCATGATGTCGGCGTGCGGCAGGGCGAACCGCTTGCCGGCCGTGCCGCCGGTGAGCAGGAACTGGCCCATCGAGGCGGCCATGCCCATGGCGATGGTGACCACGTCGTTCGGGATGTACTGCATGGTGTCGTAGATCGCCATGCCGGCCGTCACGGAGCCACCGGGGCTGTTGATGTAGAGGTAGATGTCCTTGTCCGGATCGGCGGCAAGGAGCAGCAGCTGTGCGGTGATCTTGTTGGCGATGTCGTCGTCAACCTGCTGGCCGAGGAAGATGATCCGCTCGCCGAGCAGCCGGTTGTAGACCTGGTCGCCGAGGCCACCACCGATGGAAGGCTCGCCGGCGGCGGAGGGCATCAGATTCGTCACGTATCCACCTGCTCGTCTTACGACGGCGCCGGGCCGTCTCACGTCGTCCTGCCGGAGGCTTGGCGGGGGTTTCAGGAGACTCCCCTGCCCCCGTATTCATGGACCCTAACGCTCAGGCCGCTTCAGGGAATCCCGGGAATGGGGGTGTTCGCCGGGGGCGTAGCGCTCCGCGGCGGACCGGGTGCGGTTCGTGGGGGGTGCGGTCGCCCTCGGGGCGCGGGCGGGCCGCGGCCCGGCGCGCCCACGCGGCGGAGCCGCACGGGGGTACGGTCCCGCGCTCCCGGCCCGGCCGGCCGCCCCGGTACGGCGACGGGCCCCGGGGAAAGTCCCCAGGGCCCGCCGTACGTGCCTTACAGGCGCCGTGGGGCCGCTCAGCCCTCGGCGTTCTCCTCGGAGGTCTCCGACGCCTCGGCGGCCTCGGTCTCCTCCTCCTCGTCGTCCAGGTCGACGATCTCGCCGTTGGTGTCCTTCACCGTGGCGGCCTCGACCACGACGGCCAGGGCCTTGCCGCGGGCGACCTCACCGACGAGCAGCGGCACCTGGCCACCCTCGACGACGGCCTGGGCGAACTGGTCGGGGGACATGCCGGAGGAGGCCGCACGCCGCATGAGGTGCTCGGTGAGCTCCTCCTGGTTGACGTTCAGCTGCTCCTTCTTGACCAGCTCGTCGAGGACGAACTGGGTCTTGATGCCCTTGACCGCGGCCTCGCGGGTCTCGGTCTCGAACTCCTCGGCGGTCTTGCCCTGGATCTCCAGGTACTTGTCGAGGGTGAGGCCCATCTGGCCGAGCTGGTGGTGCTCCAGGTTGTGCTTGCGAGTGTTGATCTCGTCCTCGAGCAGCTTCTCGGGGACCGGGACCTCGACCAGCTCGAGGAGCTTCTCCAGGACGCGCTCCTGGGCCTGGGTGGCCTGGTCGAACTGCTTCATGTTGGCCAGACGCTTGCGGCTGTCGGCCTTCAGCTCGTCCAGGGTGTCGAACTCGGAGGCGAGCTGCGCGAACTCGTCGTCCAGCTCGGGCAGTTCACGCTTGGCGACCTGGGTGACCTTGACGGTGACCTCGGCCTCCTTGCCGGCGGCGGAGCCACCCTTCAGCTCGGAGGTGAAGGTGCCCTCCTCGTCGGCGGACAGGCCCTTGACAGCGTCGTCGATGCCGTCGAGGAGCTCACCGGAGCCGATGGTGTAGGAGACGCCGCTCGCGATGCCGTCCTCGAGGACCTCGCCGTCGACCTTGGCCTCGAGGTCGATGGTGACGACGTCGCCGTCCTCGGCGGCACGCTCCACCGGGGAGGTGGAGGCGAAGCGCTCGCGCAGCTGCTCGACCGACTTCTCGATGTCCTCGTCGGTGACCTCGACGGCGTCGACCTCGACCTCGATGCCGGAGTAGTCCGGGATCTCCAGGGCCGGGCGGACGTCGACCTCGGCGGTGAAGTTCAGCGTCTCGCCGTCCTTCAGCTCGGTGATGTCGACCTCGGGCTGGCCCAGCGGGCTCAGCTCGGCCTGGTTGACCGCCTCGGTGTAGAACTTCGGAAGCGCGTCGTTGACCGCCTCCTCCAGGACCGCACCGCGGCCGAACCGCTGGTCGATGACGCGGGCCGGGATCTTGCCCTTGCGGAAGCCCTTCACCGTGACCTGCTGGTTGATCTTGCTGTACGCCGCGTCGAGGCTGTCCTTGAGCTCCTCGAAGGGCACCTCGACAGTGAGCCGAACCCGGGTCGGGTTCAGGGTCTCCACGGCGCTCTTCACGGTTCGGTCTCCTTGTGGCTGACTTCTTGGTTTCTGCCGGAGCCAGACTGGTCCGGCGGATGTTGCCGCCCGGAGGAGTTCGTAGGCCGAGTGGGCCGGGACACACGGGCGCGCAGCTTGCATAGTAACCGCAGCCGGTCAGCGCCCCAAAAGGCGATCACCACGGCGCGGTGTCACGGTGCCGTGAGCCTGGGCCGTGAGCCGGTGGTCGGGGTGGCGGGATTTGAACCCACGGCCTTCCGCTCCCAAAGCGGACGCGCTACCAAGCTGCGCCACACCCCGTCTGGTGCGACACGTAGGGTACATGCCCCGGCCGACCGCGTCGGCCGTATTCTCGAGGGCGGCACGCGGGACGGCCCGGCGGTCAACTCGTTGGCCTCGGCGGCGGCCGACCCGCTACGATGCGTGCAGTGCCGCGGTCGTCGACCTGCGGCGCCGTGTTGCGGGCGTAGCTCAATGGTAGAGCCCTAGTCTTCCAAACTAGCTACGCGGGTTCGATTCCCGTCGCCCGCTCCAGTACGGCTCAGGCCCAGGTGAGAGGGTGTTTACCCCCTCCCTGGGCCTGAGTCGTCCGCGGCCGGATCCGATCATCACCGCTCATCGCTCCTCTCCGCCCCTCTCCGCTCCTCTTCCTGCCTCCTTTATGCGAGGAACAGGCTCACGCGGTCAGGGGGACCGGGTGGATCTCGTCGGCCCGGTGGCCGGCGCGCTCGTGGATGCGCTGGACCGCTTCGGCCGAGGGGGCCTCGGAGAGGCAGTAGACCGTGCCGGACTCCGGGTCCGCCCAGGCCCTCTCGAAGTGGACGCCTTCTTCCTTCTCGATGGCGAGATCGGCGTTGTGGGCCTCCAGCAGCTGCTCCGCCGTGAGGCCCTTCATGTCGTGGTGGACATCCATGAACTGAGGCATGGCGTCACGCCTCCTTCCGACTCCCGCGCCCTGCGCTGCCGAATGGCCGGCCGGCTCCGTCCCATCCATCCTGTGCCCGTACCACCGGGATGGCGACCGTGCGGCCCGGGCAGGCAAAGCGGAGGGTGTCCCCCACCGGAGCGAGGGGCGGGTGCCGGGGCGGCGCGGGTGGCGTCGTACCGCCCCGATGGGCACGTCCGGTGGGACCTGCTCCGGGACCGGCCCCCCGGCCGGGCATCCGGCCCGCGCGGATCAGGTGCAGGAGCTCGTGGGGGTCGGGCGGAACCTCGGGGAGTCCGCCGGGCGGAGGCGGGAGGGGCATTCGGGAACAGGCGCCGGCGAACTCGCCTCGACGACGCCGGTCGCCGGCCCCAGGAGCTGAGGCTGCCGAGGGGGCGCGCCGGGTGGCGGCGTCCACCAGGACCGCGCCGAGGCGGGATCGCGTCGGCCGGTTCGAGGTCGCGGTCCACACCCGTGCTGAGACGGCCGCGCAGGGCCCCGACGGGACCGGGGGCGAGGGCGCGCAGCCGGTCCCGGGGGCGGCGGGCCGCGACAGCGGACATGGCTGCCGGGGTCCTCGCCCGCGATGTGGAGCGTGGCCATCCGCCTCGTGCGGGGAGCTGGACTGCTCGGGAGACGGGAAGAACGGGGCGCCCCCCCGCGCTCGGCTTCTCTCCAGCGAGCGATGCCCCCGTCCCATCCCGGCCGGTCCAAGGGGAGGCCCCGGTGGGAACGGGGGCGAGTGCGCGCAGCCCGTCCCGGGGCGGTGGGCCGCGGCGGTGGATATGGCCGCCGAGGTCCTTGCCGGGGATGTGGAGCGGGGCCGGCCGGGAGCGCGGGGGCTCGCGGGGGCGTGCCGCCGGCCCGGCGGGTGCCCGGGAGCGAAGCCGAGCATGGGGTGGAACCCTCGGCGTCGGCGCACCGGCCGTGGACCGCCTCGGCGGCGAGGCGGCGCCCGGAGGCGGACCGGGCGGGGTGGGCCACGTCCGGGCCGTCGCCGCCGAGACGGTCCGCGGTCCGGCGGCCGGCCGCCTCACCGGGTCCGAGTCGCGCAGCGCCGGGCTCTCGCTTCGCCCGTTGTTTCAGTTGTCCGGCCTCTGCCGGTCCCCCACCGGGTCAGAACTTGATCGAGTTGATGGACTCCGCTATCGAGTTCAGGAACCGGTTGATGGAGGGTGCCATGCCGGTCGAGGCGAGGAAGAAGCCGAAGAGGATCGCGACGATGGCGGGACCCGCCTTGATGTTCCCCCCTCTGATGAGCACCACCAGGATGATCGCCAACAGAAGCACCACGGACAGTGAAATGGCCACAACTGATCACACCCTCGGTCGGTCCGCTCTCCCGGCCCGGAGGTACGGCCCGCGCACCCCCGCCAGAACCATCGTGCCACCAACCGGCCCGCCGTATGCGGCCCGTGACGCAACGTCGGGTGCCGGACCGCGGCCGACGACACTCCGCACAGCAATTCGACCGCATGCCCGCGCATGACTCCCCAAGGAATTACGCGACTTCGTTTCCGTCTCCACACATCCTGTGCGCAGGTAATTCGAATTGCTGATACCGAGACGCCGTATGCCCCATTTAGTCGGGATGAATCGGGACATCGAGGGTGAACTGATGACCCTCGTGTGCGCACCATCACGTAGACAGGGAAGGCCTGTTCCGTAAAGCACGGGGTACCCGAACGCGATAACCAGGAATCACTGCGGGAGTTTTACGAAATCCCTCAGACGACGCTAGGGTGCCTGAGATGTTTGACGCCGCCTCGTCCCCCGGCCAGAACCGCAGGCCGCTCCCCCCGGCACAGTCGCCGGTGGACGGAGTGCCCGGTCCGCGTACCCCGATGAGTGCACAGAAGGGGCAGGCGAAGGCGGACAGACCCGGCAAACAACGCGACGCGTTCTTCGACAACGCCAAGTACCTGGCGATCGTGCTCGTCGCCATGGGGCACTCCTGGGAACCGCTGAAGGGCGACAGCCGGATCCTGGAGGCCGTGTACACCGTCGTGTACACCTTCCACATGCCGGCGTTCATCCTCATCTCCGGCTACTTCTCGCGCAGTTTCGACATGCGCCCGGACCGGCTGAAGCGGCTGATCACCGGCGTCGCGGTGCCGTACGTCCTGTTCGAGACGGCGTACCCCCTCTTCAAGAACCTCGTCACCGGCTCCCCCGAGGAGATCAGCCTCCTCGATCCCTGGTACCTGACCTGGTTCCTGGTGGCCCTGTTCGTCTGGCGGCTGACGACTCCGATCTGGAAGCTGGTGCGCTGGCCGCTGCCGCTGGCCCTCGGCATCGCCATGCTGGCGAGCGTCACCCCGAACATCGGCGACGACCTCGACCTGCAGCGCGTCCTGCAGTTCCTGCCGTACTTCGTGCTCGGCCTGTGCATGAAGCCCGAGCACTTCCGGCTGGTGCGCCGCCGCTCGGTGCGGATCGCCTCGGTGCCGGTGTTCGCGGCGGCGCTGGCGATCGGCTGGTGGGCGGTGCCGCGCATGAACACCGCGTGGTTCTACCACCGTGACTCCGCGCAGGAACTGGGCGCCCCCTGGTGGTGCGGCCCGGTGATGACCCTGGCGATGATGGGCTGTTCGCTGCTGCTGACGGCCTGCTTCTACTCCTGGGTGCCGGGCCGGAAGATGTGGTTCACGGCGCTCGGCGCGGGCACCCTGTACGGCTACCTGCTGCACGGCTTCCTGGTGAAGTTCGCCGACTACCGGGGCTGGTTCGACCACGCCTGGCTGCACCACCCGCTCGGCGAGATCACGGTGACCCTCCTCTTCGCCGCCGCGGTCACGGTGCTGTGCACCAAGCCCGTGCAGCGGGTGTTCCGCTTCGCGATGGAGCCGAGGATGGAGTGGGCGTTCAAGCAGGACGCCGCCCAACTCGCCCGCGAGCGCCAGCGCAAGGAGCGGGAGAAGGTCAGCGAGAAGGTCAGCGCCTAGCTCTCACCGCTCACGACAGGCCCCGGACCGAGAAGGGCGCGCATGTGCGCGTACTTCTCGGTCAGTCGTTTCCGGGTCGGTCCGGGCAGCACCGCCAGCCGCTCCGGGTCGGCGTTGTGCGCCAGGTCGGCCTCCTTCACCAGCGGCGCCCCAGGGGTGGCCAGGATCCGCCGCGCGTACGCCTCCGGCGCCTCCCCCGGCCGCTTGGTGAGGGCGTCCACGATCGCCCTGGTGCGCGCGGTCAGGGCGGCGCCCGCCAGCCATTCCTCGCTGAGCGCGGCATCCTCGACGGAGTCGTGCAGCCAGGCGGCCGCGATCTGCTCCGGGTCCCCGCCGCGGACGCGGACGCCTTCGGCGACGGCCGCGAGGTGCTCGGCGTACGGCCGTCCGGCCTTGTCGGTCTGTCCCGCGTGGGCGGCCCGGGCGAGGGCCTCCACCTCGGCGAGGGTGAGCGTCTCGGGCACCCCGGATTCCTCGGGCGTGTCGGGCGTCTTGGGCGTCTTGGGCGTCTTGGGCGTCTTGGGCATCTCGAACGTCTTGGCCGTCTCGGGTGTCTCGGTCTCGGGTGTCTCGGTCACCCGCCGAGTTTCTCCCGAACTTGCCCGCACCCGCGCCGGCCTTCATGCTGTAATGACTGAAATCATTCAGCACCTATTACCCACTTCAGGAGGGGCCGTGCCTTTCAGGACCACCGCCGAGGCGGTACGCGCGTGGGTCGAGGGATGGGCCGCGTCGCGCTGTGCGGCCGAACCGACGCCACACTCCTGGGGGTTCACCATCGACGTCGGCCTCGCCAAGGAGGTGGCCCGGCACGTCCTGACCGACGCCGACGAGGCGACCGTCCGCGAGCTGGCCGGGGACACGACCGTCACCGGCGTCCCCCTCAAGACGTTCGTACCGCCGGAGACCCTGAAGGCGTGGCTGCCGCCGGGCTGGGTCCTCCTGGACGGGCACGCCGGGCTCATGGCCGCCTCGCTGAGCGCCGTCGAGGCCCCGCCGGGCCTCCCCGACGGCTACCGGCTGCACAGCTGGCACCGGGCCGGCGTCACCCGCGTGGTGGTACGCGCCGCCGACGGCGCCTTCGCCGCGCGCGGGCAGATCGCGGTCACCGGCCCGACCGCCGCGGTCGACCAGGTGGAGACGGACGCGGCCCATCAGCGCCGGGGGCTCGGGCGCGTGGTGATGGGCACGCTCGCCGAGGCCGCGGCCCGCCAGGGCGCGAGGACGGCCGTCCTGGGCGCGACCGTACAGGGGCGGGCCCTGTACGAGGCCCTGGGCTGGAAGGTGGTGGCTCCGATGAGCGCGGCCGTCCGGAGCGCGCGGGACGGCGGGGCGTAGGCCCGCGAGGGGGAGCCCACGCCCGCGAAGGCGGGATGCGGGCCCACGACGTCCGGGATACGACCCTCCGCGAGGGCGGTCCTCAGCGGGCGCCCGCCGATGCCTCGCGGCAGATCAGCAGCAGGGCCCGGTCGTCGTTGACGTCCTTCGCGACCGCCTCGATGAGATGCCAGGCGGCGCCGTGGAAGCCGCCGGCGACATAGCGGTCGGCCTCGCCGGTGAGGCGGTCGATGCCCTCCACGATGTCCCGGTCGGAGGTCTCCACCAGGCCGTCCGTGAACAGCATCAACACGTCCCCCGGCCGCAGCGAGCCCTTCACGGGGTCGAACTGCGCGCCGTCGTACACACCGAGCAGCGGGCCCTCGGCGGCCTTCTCCTCCCAGCGCCCGCTGCCCGCGCTCAGCTGCAGGCCCGGCGGATGCCCGGCGGTGTACAGCTCGTAGTCGCCGGAGTCCAGGTCCAGCACCAGGTGGATGGAGGTGGCGAAGCCCTCGTCCCAGTCCTGGCGGAGGAGATAGCCATTGGCCGCGGGCAGGAAGGCGTGCGGAGGCAGGGAGCCGAGCAGGCCGCCGAAGGCGCCCGACAGCAGCAGGGCGCGCGAGCCCGCGTCCATGCCCTTGCCGGACACGTCCGTGAGCACGACCTCCAGGGTGCGGCCGCCGTTGGTCCGGGCCGCGACGACGAAGTCCCCGGAGAAGGACTGGCCGCCCGCCGGGCGCAGCGCCATCTCGTGGTGCCAGCCCTGCGGCAGCTTCGGCAGCGTGCTCTGCACCCGGATCCGCTCGCGCAGGTCGAACAGCATGGTGCCGCCGCGCCGCCAGGGCACCCCGACCCGGCTGCGGAACTGGGCCGTCAGCAGGCCGAAGAACCCGCACGCGGCCACGACCAGCACCACGCCCGGGGTGACCCGGCTCGGCCCCTCGGTGTACGGGCCGAGCCGCACCGACTCCACGATCAGCGCGCTGGCCCCCGCGGCGTACAGGCCGAGCAGGCTCGCCGGGCGCAGCAGCAGCCCGCCGGCGACGATCGGCAGCACCAGGGTGGCCGGGGAGCACCACACCGAGTTCATGAGGGTCATGGACGCGAGGACGGGGATGGCGATCAGCAGTCCGGCGAACGCGACCCAGTCCGAGCCGTTGCCGCGGAAGTAGTCCACGGCGCTTCTGCGCAGGCCGACTCGGGCCCGGTGCCAGTGCATCCTCCACCGGGCCGTGAACGTCTCGGCCTTCGCGCGCCGCTCTCGTCCTGCTGCCATTAGTTCGGGACCCTATCCATCGCACCGGCTGCTTGGCACGGGAGGTCCCACTTGTCCCCCGTGCGAGGTCCGACTTCGCGGTTCGTCCTGTGGTGCTTCCTGCGATTCGTCCTGTGGTACGTCCTGTGGTTCGCCCTCACAGTGAACGGCACGCGGGGCCATCGCGCCGCCGTCCGGGAGAAATTCGCTGGCTCGTCCCGCAATGCCCTGGTAGGCATGGCGCATGGGGAGTGACCGCGGGACCGAGTTGAGGACGCTGCGCCCTGAGGAGTTCGACCGGTGGTGGGACCACCTGGTCCGGGCGTTCGGGGGCGGGTCCGCCTCGCCCGAGGAGCGCGAACTGGACAAATCGCTCACCGAGTTCGACCGCTCCCTCGCCGTCTGGGACGCGGACGCGGTCGTCGGGACCTCCGGGGCCTTCAGCTTCCGGATGACCGTCCCGGGCGGTGCGGTGGTGCCCACCGCGGGTGTGACCATGGTCAGCGTGGCCGCGACGCACCGGCGGCGCGGGCTGCTGACGACGATGATGCGGCGCCTGCTGGACGACGCCCGCGCCAAGGGCGAGCCGCTGGCGGCGCTGTTCGCCTCGGAGCCCGCGATCTACGGCCGGTTCGGGTACGGCACGGCGACCCTGCAGCTCAACGCCGAGATCGACACCGGCCGGGTCACCCTGGCGCTGCCCGAGGACACCGACGGGGTCCGCGTGCGCTACGCGCCGCCCGCCGACGTCCTCCAGGAGTGCGAGGCGGTGTACGCGGCCCTGGTGCCCCGCCGCCCCGGCATGCTGGCCCGCCGGCCCGGCTGGGAGCGGGCCGGGCTGCTCGACCCGGAGAGCGACCGGGACGGCGCGTCGGCCCTGCAGTGCGTGGTCGCCGAGCGGGACGGCGCGGTCACCGGGTACGCCCGCTTCCGCACCAAGCTGGGCTGGGGACCGAGCGGGCACGACGGCACGGTGACGCTGGAGGACCTGGCGGGGCTCGACCCGGCGACCGAGGCCGCGCTGTGGCGCTTCCTGTTCGGCATCGACCTGATGACGACGCTGACGGTGCGGGGACGGCCGGTCGACGAGGCCTGGCAGCACCTGGTCTCCGACGTCCGCCGCTGCCGCCTGCGGCTGCGGGACGCCGGATACGTCCGTCTCGTGGAGGTGGGTACGGCCCTGTCGGCGCGCACCTACGTGGCGCCCGTGGACGTCGTACTGGACGTCGAGGACGCCTTCTGCCCGTGGAACGGGGGCCGTTGGCGGCTGACGGGGGACGCCAAGGGGGCGTCCTGCGAGCGGACGGCCGATGCGCCCGATCTCGCGCTCACCGTACGGGAGTTGGGGTCGGCCTACCTCGGTGGCGTGTCCCTGCTGTCGCTGGCGGCGGCCGGGCGGGTGCGGGAGGTGCGGCCGGGGGCGCTGACGGAGGCGTCGGTGGCGTTCGGTTCACCGCTGGCTCCCTGGCTGCCGCACGGCTTCTAGGTCACCGTCCGCTCCCGGGCCACCGTTCGCGCGGTCACGTTCACGCGGTCACGTTCACGCGGTCACCGTTCGCGCGGTCACCGTTCGCGCGGTCACCGTTCCTGGCAGGTGGGGCACCAGAAGAGGTTGCGGGCGGCGAGGCCGGCGGTGCGGATCTCGTCGCCGCAGATGTGACAGGGCTGCGGGGCGCGGCGGTAGACGTACACCTCGCCGCCGTGGTCGTCCACGCGCGGCGGGCGGTTCATGGCCTCCGGCGTGTGCTCGGGGCGGACGGTGTCGATCCGGTTGTTCCTGACCCCTTCGCGCATCAGCTCGACGAGGTCGGCCCAGAGGGCGTCCCACTCGCGCGGGGTGATCTCGCGGCCGGTGCGGTACGGGTCGATGCCGTGCCGGAAGAGGACCTCGGCGCGGTAGACGTTGCCGACGCCGGCCACGATCTTCTGGTCCATGAGCAGCGCGGCGATCGTCGTGCGGCTGCGGGAGATCCTGCGGTAGGCCGATGCCGGGTCGGCGTCCTCGCGCAGCGGGTCGGGGCCGAGGCGGCCGTGTATCGCCTGCTTCTCGGTGCCGGTGATCAGGGCGCAGGTGGTGGGGCCGCGCAGGTCGACGTAGGAGGTGTCGTTGGCGAGCCGGAGCCGGACGGTGTCGGTCGGCGGGGGCGCGGGGGCGTCACCGAAGCCGACCTTGCCGAAGAGGCCGAGGTGGATGTGGACCCAGTCGGCGTCGCGGAAGCGGAGGAAGAGGTGCTTGCCGTGGGCCTCGGTGCCGGTGAGGACGGCGCCGTTCAGCAGGTCGGCGGCGTCGGAGAACTTGCCCTGCGGGCTGCTGACCCGGGCGGGCCTTCCCGTGAAGCGCTGGGCGTAGTCCTGGGCCAGTCGGTGGATGGTGTGCCCTTCGGGCAAGGCTGAACTGTCCTTTCCGACCGGTCTTCGCCCACCCCGCCCACCGCGTGGGGCGGGCGGGGTGGGGAGGCGGGGGCCGGGAGCCCCCACGGGTCCTACTGCTGCGGGTGGTGGGCCGGGATCGGGGGCAGGTCGCCCGTCGTCTCGTAGCCGGCCAGCATGTCGATCCGGCGGATGTGACGCTCGTCACCGGAGAACGGGGTGTTCAGGAACACCTCGACGAATTTCGTCGCCTCCTCGGTGCTGTGCATGCGCGCACCCACGGCCACCACGTTGGCGTCGTTGTGCTGCCGGCCGAGCGCGGCGGTCTCCTCGCTCCAGGCCAGCGCGGCGCGCACACCCTTCACCTTGTTCGCGGCGATCTGCTCACCGTTGCCGGAGCCGCCGATGACGATGCCGAGGGCCTCCGGGTCGGCGGCCGCCTTCTCGGCGGCACGCAGGCAGAAGGGCGGGTAGTCGTCCTGGGCGTCGTAGATGTGCGGCCCGCAGTCGACGGGCTCGTGCCCCGCCGCCTTGAGCCACTCGACGAGGTGGTTCTTGAGTTCGTAGCCCGCATGGTCGGAGCCGAGATACACGCGCATGGGACGAGTGTGACACGCCGGTATCGGGGCAGCAGCCCCGGGTGGCGGCGCCGGGCCGGGGCCGACAACGGTCGGTGAAATGTGAGGCAGACCATAGAACCTCAAGGGAACCTCAAGTAACGATACGGATTCAGAGGTTCCCGAATTCGTTCGCCTCGGATTCACTGGACCGTCTCGTACACCGCTCGTACGAATTGCTCCGCCTGGCGTAAAGGAAATCCGTCCATGACCCCTGGTTCGGGCCTTCAAGCAGGACTCAAGAACCGCCACCTGACGATGATCGCGATCGGTGGCGTCATCGGAGCCGGCCTCTTCGTCGGCTCCAGCTCCGGTATCGCTACCGCGGGACCCGGCATCCTTCTGTCGTACGCACTCGTCGGCACCCTCGTCGTCCTCGTGATGCGGATGCTCGGCGAGATGTCGGCCGCAAACCCCACCTCCGGCTCCTTCTCCGCGCACGCCGACCGTGCCCTCGGCCGCTGGGCCGGGTTCTCGATCGGCTGGCTCTACTGGTTCTTCTGGGTCGTCGTGCTGGCCGTCGAGGCCACCGCAGGCGCCAAGATCCTCGAGGGCTGGGTGCCGGCCGTCCCCCAGTGGGGCTGGGCGCTCATCGTGATGACCGTGCTGACCGCGACCAACCTGGTCTCCGTCGGCTCCTACGGCGAATTCGAGTTCTGGTTCGCCGGCATCAAGGTCGTCGCCATCGGTGCCTTCATCGTCGTCGGCCTGCTGGCCATCTTCGGCGTGCTGCCGGGCGTTCACGCCGACAAGGCGTCCTTCGGCAACCTGGCGAACCACGGCGGCTTCCTGCCGCACGGCCCCGGTTCGATCCTCACCGGTGTGCTGCTGGTCGTCTTCTCCTTCATGGGCAGCGAGATCGCGACCCTGGCGGCCGGCGAGTCCGAGGACCCGCAGAAGGCCGTCACCAAGTCCACCAACAGCATCATCTGGCGTATCGGCGTCTTCTACCTGGGCTCGATCCTGGTCGTGGTCTCGCTGCTGCCGTGGAACGACGCGTCCATCCAGAAGAACGGCTCGTACGTCGCCGCCCTGGACTCCCTCGGCATCGCGCACGCCGGCGAGATCATGAACGTGATCGTGCTGACCTCGGTGCTGTCCTGTCTGAACTCCGGCCTGTACACGGCCTCCCGCATGGCCTTCTCGCTCGGCCAGCGCGGTGACGCCCCGAAGGCGTTCGCCCGCACCACGGCCCGTGGTGTGCCGATGGCCGCGATCCTGTCCTCGGTCGTGTTCGGCTTCGTGGCGGTCTTCTTCAACTACCAGTACCCGGACACGGTCTTCCTCTTCCTGCTGAACTCCAGCGGTGCGGTGGCCCTGTTCGTCTGGCTCGCGATCTGCTTCTCGCAGCTGCGGATGCGGAAGATCATCCAGCGGGAGGCGCCGGAGAAGCTCGTCGTGAGGATGTGGCTGTACCCGTACCTGACCTGGGTGACGGCGGCCTTCATCGTCTTCGTCCTCGGGTACATGCTGACCGACACCAAGGGCGCGAGCAGCGGCCGGACGACCGTGCTGCTGTCGGTCGCGGTGGCGGCGGTCGTGGTGGTGATCGCCTTCGTGAAGCAGGCGCTCACCAAGAACCGCCCGGCCCCCGCGGTCGAGGCCCCGGCCGACAAGGTCTCCGTCGGCTGATCCACCTCCGGCTGAACATGGCCGCATGACCTGACGACACCTGTCAGGTCATGCGGCCATGCCGCGTTCCCCCACTCCCGGCTGCGCCGGCGACCCGGACTTCCCCGCACGCCTGCTACGGGGACAGCGGGTGCCGGCGGATCCGGACGTCGAGCGGGCCGGGGAACTGCCGCGCGCGACCGGGCCGGAGGCGGACCGGATGGGTGTCCTGCGGATCGACCCCCCGGGGGCGGGGCGCTCGCCCGGCCGGCGCCGAACGCCGTGCCGTACCGCGAAGGGCGGTTCCCGCTGCGGCTGTTGACCGTCGGCGGCCGGGAGGAGGGGCGGGCCGTGCCGGGCCCGGCGTTCGCGCCGACCGGCCGGCGGCACGCCCGGCCGGTCGCCCGGCTTCGTCTTCGGGGCGGGCGACCGGGGTGCCGGCCCGTGCGGCCCGAAGACGCGGAAGAGGTTCGCCGGGCTCAAGGAGAGCTGCGATCCGGCGAACCTCTTCGGCTGGAACTACGGCGTCGACGCAGAGGCGTCAGCGCTTTCCGACGAGCTTCCAGGCGGTGGGCGTGACGCCCATCGCCAGGGCCGCCTTCACGGCGTCGCCGATCAGGAACGGGCTGAGACCCGCCGCGACGGCCTGGGAGGCGGAGAGGTGGGCGGCGTAGGCCAGGTACGGGACGCCAATCGCGTAGATGATCGCCTCGCCCAGCAGCATCGTGCCCGCCATGCGCAGCACGGAGCGGTCGGCGCCGCGCCGGGCCAGGGCGCCCACGACGGTGGAGGCGAGCAGCATGCCGAGGACGTAGCCGAAGGAGACGGAGACGCCGGAGCTGCCCTCGGCGAACCACGGCACACCGGCGAGTCCGGCCAGCGCGTACAGCACGAGCGAGGCCAGGCCGCGGCTCGCGCCCAGCGTCGTGCCGACCAGCAGCGCGGCGAAGGTCTGGCCGGTCACCGGAACCGGAGAGCCGGGCACGGGGACCGAGAGCTGGGCCGCGAGGCCGGTGAGCGCGGCGCCGCCGAGCACGAGGGCCACGTCCCGGACGCGGGACGCGGGGAGCAGGTCGGCGAGGACCTCGCGGGGGCGGGCGGTGGCGGCAGCGGTGCTCATGGGGACTCCGCGGGTGACGGGGACATGCTGGGACACGGTGACGCTATCCCAGCCGCATCGAGCCGATCACCGTCAGCGCTCGACAAAGGGAGGAACGACGGCTTGGTGGGCTCCGGACAAAGAGTGGGGGCTACACCGACCGGGGCGTGACACTGGTCACTGAGGCAGGGACGTGTGGCTCACTCGCCGGGGCGTCGCGCGGACTGTGGAGTGTCACCAAACGAATCCTGGTCGTCTGGTCGGATTCACCGTTCCTGGCCTACCCTTCCAGCCATGGTCGCCCAGTCCCGGTACTTCACGTCGCGTCGCTACGTCGACCTGCGACGCCAGGGCACGGCCACCTGTAGCCGCCCGGGGTAGGGGCGGTCCGCTCGGCACGCCCCGCCTTCCGCGTCGTGTCGGCCCCGTTCCCGAGGACGGTTCTCCATGCCCCGTACCGCGGCATCCGCTCCCGCCTTCCCCGTTCCCCGCCTCACGCCCGTCTTCCGTGCCGCCGACAGTGACCGGCGGCGCACCAGCGCCAGTGTCGTGCTGCGCTCGGTGCTGGAGCACGGGCCGGTGGCGCGCAGCACCATCGCCCGGCTGACCGGGCTGTCCCCGGCGTCGGTGACGGAGCACTGTGCCCGGCTCACCGAACGGGGCCTGGTCCGGGACTCCGCCGCGCCGCGCCGCTCGAACGGGGTGGGCCGGCCGCACGTCCCCGTCGAGCTGGACGACAGCCGGTTCCTGGTCGGCGGGGTACACGTGGCCGTGCCGTACACCACGGTGGCGCTGCTGGACCTGCGCGGCCGGGTGCTGGCCCGGCGCGAGCTGAAGCACGAGGAGACCGGCCCCGGACGGGTGCTGGCGCGGGCCGCCGAGGGACTCGACGGGCTGCTCGCCGGGATGCCCGGCCACCGCCCGCTGGGGGTCGGGGTGGCGGTCGGCGGCTGGGTGGACCGGGAGACGGGCACCGTGGTCGAGCACGAGCTGCTGGGCTGGCGGGAGGTGCCGGTGCGGGAGGTGCTCGGGGCCCGCACGGGCCTGCCGGTGCACGTGGACGGGCACGCGCGGGCACTGGTGAACGCGGAGCGGCTGTTCGGGCGGGCCCGGGGCAGCCGCAGTGTGCTGCACCTGTTCGTCGGCAACGTGGTCGACGCGGCCTTCGCCACCAACGACGAGGTGCACCACGGCCCCCGCTCGGCGGCCGGCGCCATCGCCCATCTGCCGGTGCCGGGCAGCGGTGAACCGTGCGCGTGCGGCCGAACCGGCTGCCTCCAGGCGGAGTTGAGCGAGCGGACGCTGTGCCGCCGGGCGCGGGCGGCCGGGGTGACCGACTCGGCGAACCCGATGCACGTGGTGGCCGCGGCGGCGGCCGGCGACGCGGTGGCCCGGCGGCTGCTGGTGGAGCGGGCCCGGGCGACCGGCCGGGCGGCCGGGCTGCTGCTCGACGTGCTCAACCCGGAGACCGTCGTCGTGACCGAGGTGGGCGTCATCCACTTCGACGACTGCCTCGCCGCACTGCGGGAGGCGGCCGGCACGGAGCGGTCGGCGGCCGTCCTGCCGACGAGTTTCCCGGATTCCGTACTGGCGACGGCGGGCGGATCGGTGGTGCTGGACGCATTGTTCCGGGATCCACTCGCCGCCTCACCTGAGGCTATTTAATTCAGAAACTCCGAATGTTGACAGAGGGCGCCCCCGGCCAGGAACATGCTGGTCATGAGCCTCTTCACCAGCTGTCGCACTGTCTGTTGCTGACACATTGCCGCGCATGAAGCGCGTGTTTCCCGCTGTGTGAACTCTGTTTTTTCCGGTTCTTCTTCCCGGAATTCTTCCTGCCTTTCTCCTCTTTTTGCCCCGGGAGTACTCCCATGCACCGTCGCCTCTTTCTCACCTCCGTGCTGGGCGCGTCCGCCGCCGTGGCGGGCCTCAGCGGCTGCGCCAAGGGCGAGTCCTCGGCCGCCACCCAGGGCGCCGCCACCAAGCCGCTCGCGGACAAGGTCCCGGCCGGCACCAGCCTGAAGATCGCCTCGTACCTCGGTCAGCAGCAGCTGCAGTTCCGGCTGGCGAAGCTGCCCAAGCTGCCCTTCACGGTGTCCAGTTGGGTGAACATCGGGGCCGGTCCGGATGTCATCAACGCCTTCCGCGCCAAGTCGCTGGACCTCGCCAACAACGCGGGCATCCCGCCGATCCAGGCGCACTACCAGGGCTACGACGCGAAGATCGTGGCGATCGACGTCACCCGCAAGCCCAACTACCTCTTCGCCACCAAGCCCGGCAGCGACGTCCACACCGTCGACGACTTCAAGGGCAAGCGGCTCGCCTTCTCGCAGGGCCAGGCGCAGGGGGTCGTACTGCTGCGGGCCCTGAAGAAGGCCGGCCTGGGCTACGACCAGGTGAAGCTGGTCCCGCTGACCAGCAACCAGTTCTTCACCGCCCTGCAGTCCGGGCAGGTCGACGTGGCCCCGCTCGCCATCAGCCAGGCGCCCGCCTACCTCAAGCAGTACGAGGCGAAGGGCGCCCGCACGATCGACACCGACGTCGTCGACCTGCTCAACCTGCTGTGGGCGCCGCAGTCGGTGCTCAGCGACCCGGCCAAGGCCGCCGCGGTCGCCGCCTACATCCCGCAGTGGGCGCAGGGCCAGGTGTGGGCGTACGAGCACCCGGACGTGTGGAACGAGCAGTTCTACGTCAAGACGCAGAACCTGACCCTCGCGCAGGCGCAGAGCATCACCAAGCTCGCCAACAAGCCCTACTTCCCGCCCAGTTGGGACGAGGCGATCAAGTGGGAGCAGGAGACCGCGGACCTGCTCGCCGAGGGCGGTTTCGTGAAGAAGTTCGACGTCTCCTCGCTCTTCGACCACCGCTTCGAGGCGATCGCCGCCGAGGCCGTACCCGAGGAGTACCGGAAATGACCGCCGTGACCACGACGACCGCCGTGCCGGCGGCGCAGGCCGGGGAGCCGCCCCAGGTCCGCCGGCGCCGCCGCCTCTCCCCCGGCCGCCGGCTGCCCGCCGCCCGGCTGATCGGTCCGCTGGCGTTCTTCGCCCTGTGGGCCGCCGCCTCCGCCGCCGGGTCCCTCGACCCGGCCGCCATCCCCGCGCCCTGGACGGTGCTGCGGACCGCCGGTCATCTGTGGACCGACGGCACGCTGCCCACCGACGTCCTGACCTCGTTGCAGAGGGCCGCGTACGGCTTCGCGATCGGCCTGGCCGCGGGGGTGCTGCTCGCGCTCGCCGCCGGGCTCAGCCGCGCCGGCGAGGCGCTGATCGACGGGACAGTGCAGCTCAACCGGGCGATACCGACCCTCGGCCTGATCCCGCTGTTCATCCTCTGGCTGGGCATCGGGGAGACCTTCAAGGTCGCCATCATCGCGATCGTCGTCTACATCCCGGTCTATCTGAACACGCATGCCGCGCTGGCCGGCATCGACAGCCGGTACGTCGAACTCGCCGAGGTGCAGGGGCTGTCGCGGTTCACCTTCATCCGTCAGGTGGTGATCCCCGGCGCGCTGCCCGGATTCTTCGTGGGACTCCGGCTCGGTGTGACCGGCTCCTGGCTGGGCCTGGTGGTGCTGGAGCAGATCAACGCCACCAGCGGCCTCGGCTACATGATGTTCCAGGCGCAGAACTACGGCCAGACCGACGTCATCCTGGTCGGCCTGCTGATCTACGGCGTCTTCGGCCTGATCTCCGACAGCGTGGTCCGTCTCATCGAACGGAGGGTGCTGTCATGGCGCCGCACACTGAGCAGCTGACCCGGCCCGCCGTCCGGCTCCGCGGCCTGACCCGGTCCTTCGACGGCCGTACGGTGCTCGACGGCATCGACCTGGATCTGCCCGCCGGGCAGTTCACGGCGCTGCTCGGGCACAGCGGCTCGGGCAAGAGCACGCTGCTGCGGGCGGTCGCCGGGCTCGACCACGGGGTCGCCGGCAGCGGGCGGCTCACCGCCCCGGAGCGGGTGTCGGTGGTCTTCCAGGACTCCCGGCTGCTGCCCTGGCGCCGGGTGCTGGACAACGTGCTGCTGGGCACGGACGGCACGGACGCCGCGGAACGCGGCCGGGCCGCCCTCGCGGAGGTCGGTCTGAAGGGCCGGGAGCGGGCCTGGCCGGGCGAGCTGTCCGGCGGTGAGGCCCAGCGTGCGGCGCTGGCCCGCTCCCTGGTCCGCGAGCCCGAACTGCTGCTGGCCGACGAGCCGTTCGGCGCGCTGGACGCACTGACCCGGATCAGGATGCACGGCCTGCTGCGCGACCTGTGGAAGCGCCACCGGCCGTCCGTGCTGCTGGTCACCCACGACGTGGACGAGGCGATCGTGCTCGCCGACCGGGTCCTCGTCCTCGACCGGGGCCGCATCGGCCTGGACCTGGCCATCGACCACCCCCACCCGCGCTCCTACCGCGAGCCGCTGCTGGGCGAGTACCGCGAGCGGCTGCTGGCCGCCCTGGGCGTCACGGAGGACCACGGATGACCCGTCACCCCCGCCCGCACCAGCCACCGCGGAACGCCGGCCACGCGCCCGGACCGCCGACGCGCCGCAGGCATCCCGTGCTCGCCGACCGGGTCCTCGTCCTCGACCGGGGCCGCATCGGCCTGGACCTGGCCATCGACCACCCCCACCCGCGCTCCTACCGCGAGCCGCT
>NZ_JBFBBK010000030.1:0-37744 GCF_040682635.1 Streptomyces sp. NPDC051133 | reverse complement strand
GCTGCTGGGCGAGTACCGCGAGCGGCTGCTGGCCGCCCTGGGCGTCACGGAGGACCACCAGTGACCGTGAGAAGACTCCACCTCAACGCGTTCCTCATGAACACCGGCCATCACGAGGCCTCGTGGCGGCTGCCGGAGAGCGACCCGTACGCGCACGTCGACCTCCGGCACTATGTGCACCTCGCCCGGACCGCCGAGCGCGGCACCTTCGACTCCCTCTTCCTCGCCGACGGCCCCCAGCTGTGGAGCAACCTCGCGCAGCGCCCGGCCGGCGCCCTGGAACCGCTGACCCTGCTGACCGCGCTGGCGACGGCCACCGAGCACATCGGCCTGATCGCCACCGCCTCCACCTCCTACAACTCCCCCTACAACCTGGCCCGCAGGTTCGCCTCGCTGGACATCATCAGCGGCGGCCGGGCCGGGTGGAACATCGTCACCACGGCGGGAGCGGAGGCCGCCCGCAACTTCGGGCTGGACGCGGAGCCCGCGCACGCCGAGCGGTACGCGCGCGCCGCCGAGTTCCTCGACGTGGCGCTGAAGCTGTGGGACAGCTGGGAGGACGACGCGATCGTCGCCGACAAGACCGCCGGTGTCTGGGGCGACGACGGCAAGATCCATCCGCCGCGGCACCGGGGGACGTACTTCAGCGTCGCGGGCGCCCTCAACGTCCCCCGCACGCCCCAGGGTTATCCGCTCCTCGTGCAGGCGGGGTCGAGTGAGGACGGCAAGGCGTTCGCCGCCCGATACGCGGAGGCGGTCTTCACCGCCCAGCAGACCCTCGCCGACGCGCAGGCCTTCTACGCCGACCTCAAGGCCCGTACCGCACGGGCCGGACGCGACCCCGAGCACATCAAGGTGCTGCCCGGGATCGTGCCCGTCCTCGGCTCGACGGAGGCCGAGGCGCGGGCGGCGGAGCTGCTGCTGGAGGAGCACATCGTCCACGACCACTCGGTGGCCCGCCTGGAGAGCCTGCTCCAGCTCCCGGACGGCACCCTGGAGCTGGACTCGCAGCTGCCCGCCGACCTGCCGCCCGAGTCGGCCGTCGAGGGCGCCAAGAGCCGCTACACGCTCGTGGTCGAGCTGGCCCGGCGCGAGCGGCTGACGGTCCGGCAGCTGATCGGCCGGCTCGGGGGCGGTCGCGGACACCTCACCTTCGCCGGGACGCCCGAGCAGGTCGCCGACCAGATCGAGACCTGGTTCACCCGGGGAGCGGCCGACGGCTTCAACATCATGCCGCCGGTACTGCCCTCCGGCCTGGACGCGTTCGTCGAGCACGTCGTCCCGCTCCTGCGCGCCCGTGGCCTGTTCCGCACCGCCTACGACGGCCGCCGGACCCTGCGGGAGCGCTACGGCCTGCCCCGCCCCGCCAACCAGTACCTCACCCCTGCTCCCGCCCTCGCCTGAAAGGAACCGCCATGTCCCTCGAGATCACCAAGATCACCGCAAGGATCGGTGCCCGTGTCTCCGGCGTCGACATCACCCGGCCGCTCGCCCCGGAGGAGGTCGCCGCGATCCGCGAGGCCCTGAACGTCCACAAGGCGCTCGTCCTCGACGCGGGCGGCCTGGACGACGCGGGCCAGCAGGCCTTCGCCCGGCACTTCGGCGACCTGACCACCGCCCACCCGACGGTCGGCGCCGTCGAGGGCGCCCCGAACGTGCTGCCCGTCGACAGCGAGCGGGGCCGCGCCAACCACTGGCACACGGACGTCACGTTCGTCCTCAACCCGCCGCAGGCCAGCACCCTGCGCTCGATCACCGTCCCGCCGTACGGCGGCGAGACCCTGATCGCCAACGCGGCGGCGGCCTACCGCGACCTGCCCGAGCCGCTGCGCCGGCTCGCCGACACCCTGTGGGCCGAGCACACCAACGACTACGACTACGCGGTGCCGGACGAGGCGGTCGACGAGGAGAAGGCCGCCCAGCGCGCCGAGTTCACGTCGATCACGTACCGCACCGCGCACCCGGTGGTGCGGGTGCACCCGCTGACCGGCGAGCGCGGCCTGTTCATCGGCGGGTTCGCGCAGCGGATCGTCGGGCTCTCCGTCGGTGAGTCCCGCAAGGTGCTCGACCTGTTCCAGGCGTACGTCACCCGCCCGGAGAACATCCTGCGCCACCGCTGGGCGGAGAACGAGCTGGTGCTCTTCGACAACCGCATCACCCAGCACTACGCCATCGACAACTACGACGGCCGGCCGCGCCGGCTGCACCGGGTGACCGTCGCCGGTGACATCCCGGTCGGCATCGAGGGCAAGGAGAGCTACTCGGTCGAGGGTGACGCCTCGCACTACACGCCGGTCGCCGCGTGACCCGTCCGTGACCCTGCGTACAGCGGGTGTCCGGATACTGGGCGGTCCCTCCGCGTGAGCGGACGGGCCGCCCAGACTGACGGGGTTTTTACCCGCCCCTTGCACTGGGAGAGCCGTCCCCATGCCCAGCAGCACCTCCACGCAGACGCCGCCTCAGGAACAGGGCGCCTCGCTCTCCCACGGCCTCAAGCAGCGCCATCTGTCGATGATCGCCCTCGGCGGGGTCATCGGCGCGGGCCTGTTCGTCGGCTCCGGCGCCGGCATCGCCGCGGCCGGCCCGTCCATCGTCGTCGCCTACGCGCTCTCCGGCCTGCTGGTGATGCTGGTGATGCGGATGCTCGGCGAGATGTCGGCCGCCTACCCGTCGTCGGGTTCCTTCTCTGCACACGCCGAGCGGGCGATCGGCCCCTGGGCGGGCTTCGCCGCCGGCTGGTCCTTCTGGGTGCTGCTGTGCACGGCCGTCGGTCTGGAGGGCATCGGCGCCGCGAACATCGTGCACGGCTGGCTGCCGGGCACCCCGACGTGGGCCTGGGTGGCGCTGTTCATGGTGGTGTTCCTCGGCACGAACCTGACCGCCGTGAAGAACTTCGGCGAGTTCGAGTTCTGGTTCGCCGCGCTGAAGGTCGGCGCGATCAGCCTGTTCCTGATCCTGGGCGTGCTGGCCATCGCGGGCGTCCTGCCCTCCACCCCCGCGCCGGGCACCTCGAACCTGACCGACTTCATGCCCCACGGCAGCCAGGGCCTGCTGGTCGGCCTGCTGGCCTCGGTGTTCGCGTACGGCGGCCTGGAGACGGTCACCATCGCGGCGGCCGAGTCGGAGAACCCGGTCCGGGGCGTGGCCTCCGCCGTGCGCACGGCGATGTGGCGCATCGCGCTCTTCTACATCGGCTCGATGGCGGTCGTGGTCACCCTGCTCCCGTGGGACTCCGCGGAGGTCGTGGCGAAGGGCCCGTACGTCGCCACGCTCGACCACCTGGGCATCCCCGGTGCCGGCCGGCTGATGAACGTGGTCGTCCTGGTGGCCCTGCTCTCCGCGATGAACGCCAACATCTACGGCTCCTCGCGCATCGCCTACTCGCTGGTCGAGCGGGGCCAGGGCCCGAAGGCGCTGGCGAAGCTGTCCGGCGGTGTGCCCCGGATCGCGGTGCTCACCTCCTGCGTCCTGGGGTTCGTCTGCGTCCTGTTCAGCTACTGGAGCCCGAACGGCGTCTTCAAGTGGCTGCTGAACATGATCGGCGCGGTCATCCTGGTCGTCTGGATCTTCATCGCCGTCTCGCAGCTCCTGCTGCGCCGCCGCATCGAGCGCGAGGCGCCCGAGAAGCTGGTCGTGCGCATGTGGCTGTTCCCGTGGCTGACCTGGGTCGCGCTGGCCGGCATGGCCGCGATCTTCGTCCTGATGGCCCGGCAGCCCGACACCCGTGTCCAGCTGTACTCGACGGGTGCCATGACCCTGTTCCTGGCGGCGGTCGGCTACGCCTGGCAGCGGGCCCGCGCCCGGCGCTGACACCCTGACGGCGAGGCCCCCGTGTGACGACGACACACGGGGGCCTTTCTGTTGCCCGCACACTGTTGTTGCTAGCGTGTACTTGCAAGCTTATTGCAATAAGGTTCCGGAGGGGATCACCCATGCCCGTCTACACGCTGCCCGACCTGCCCTACGACTACTCCGCGCTGGCGCCCGTGATCAGCCCCGAGATCATCGAGCTGCACCACGACAAGCACCACGCGGCCTATGTGAAGGGCGCCAACGACACCCTGGAGCAGCTCGCCGAGGCACGCGACAAGGAGGTGTGGGGCTCGGTCAACGGCCTGGAGAAGAACCTGGCCTTCCACCTCTCCGGGCACATCCTGCACAGCATCTACTGGCAGAACATGACCGGCCCGAAGGACGGCGGCGGCGAGCCGCTGGCGGCCGACGGCGTGGGCGAGCTGGCGCAGGCGATCACGGAGTCGTTCGGCTCCTTCGCCGCTTTCCGGACCCAGCTGTCCAAGGCGGCGGCCACCACCCAGGGCTCGGGCTGGGGCGTCCTCGCGTACGAGCCGCTGAGCGGGCGCCTGATCGTGGAGCAGGTCTACGACCACCAGGGCAACGTCGGCCAGGGCGCCACCCCGATCCTCGTCTTCGACGCCTGGGAGCACGCCTTCTACCTCCAGTACAAGAACCAGAAGGTGGACTTCGTCGAGGCCATGTGGCAGGTGGTGAGCTGGCAGGACGTGGCCCGCCGGTACGAGGCCGCCGCGTCCCGCGCGAACGCCCTGCTGCTCGCCCCCTGAGGCCCGCCCCCCGGACGTCCTGCCTCGTGATCGTCTTCTCACCCTTCACGGCGGCAGGCGGATGAACGGAGAACCCCCGTGAGGACGTGACTCACGGGGGTTTTCCTCACCCCCGGCTCCACCGATCGGCTGACGCGGAGTTCAACCGAGCACCCGTGTCGGGGAAACGCCCTGGCCAGCAAGGCTTCTGGGTATGAACACACTCACTGTGCGGGCGGCGCGCTGGAGCGCCCGGCACCCTTGGCGGGCCCTGGTCGGCTGGCTGCTGTTCGTGGCGTTGTGCCTGGGCGCCGGCAGTGCCGTGGGCACCGTCGCCGCGAAGACGGCGGACTACCGGGTCGGCGAGGCCGGGCGGGCCGAGGCGATGGCGGCCGACGGACATCTGCAGCGCCTGTCCACCGAGCAGATACTGATCTCCACGCGCTCCGCCGCCCCGGACGACCGGGCCGCCGCCTCGGCCGCGCGGGAGCTCACCACCCGGATGCGGCGGCTTGCCGAGGTCGCGGACGTGGCCGCCCCGGCCCGCTCCTCCGACGGCCGCGTCCTCATGGTCGAGGTCTCTCTCAAGGGCGAGGAACGCGACGCGAAGGACAAGGTCGACGCCCTGCTCACGCAGACCGCCGCCGTCCAGAGGGGCCACCCGGGCCTGCTGCTGCAGGAGACCGGCAGCCCCTCCATCAGCAAGGGGGTCGACAAGCAGCGCGGAGCGGACCTCGCCCTCTCCGAGAAGCTCACGCTTCCCGTCACCCTGGTCACCCTGCTGGCCGTGTTCGGCTCGGTCACGATGGCCGCCGTTCCGCTGCTGCTGGCGCTGTCGTCGATCGCGGCGGCCGTCGGCCTGTCGATGCTCGCCTCGCACCTCACCCCCGACGCGGGCGTGGGCACGAACGTCATCCTCATGATCGGTCTCGCGGTCGGCGTCGACTACACCCTCTTCCACCTCAAGCGCGAGCGCGAGGAGCGGGCCCGCTCGGGCGGCCGGCTCGGCTCCGAGCAACTGGTCGAGCTGGCCGCGGCGACCTCCGGGCGGGCCGTACTCGTCTCGGGGCTCGCGGTCGTCGCCTCCACCGCCACCCTCTACCTGGCCTCGGACGTCATCTTCTCCTCGCTCGCCACCGGCACGGTCGTGGTCGTCCTGGCCGCGGTGGCCAGCTCCCTGACCGCCCTGCCCGCCCTGCTGACCGTGCTGGGCGGGCGGGCCGAGGCGCGGGCACGACGGCGGGCGGAGCGGGGGAAGCCCGCCCGGCGGATCCGGGGCGAGGGCGGTGGCCGGTTCTGGTCCGCGCTGCTGCGGCCCGCCGCCCGGCACCCGCTGGCCACGCTGGGCGTGTCGCTCCTCGCCCTGCTGGCCCTGGCCCTTCCGCTGACCGGACTGAAGATCACGGAGATGAGCCGGGACACGCACTCCCGCGCGATCCCCGCCATGCGGGTGTACGACCGGCTCAACGACGCCTTCCCCGACCGGCGGGTCACCCACCAGGTCGTCGTATGGGCCCGCGCGGAACGGTCCGCGGACGTCACCCGGGAGCTGCGCGAGCTGGCCCGACGGGCCGCCGGCGACCCGCTGTTCACCGGCTTCTCCCGGATCCGCGTCTCCGCCGACCACCGGACGAGCACGCTGGAACTGCGGACCCCGTACCTCGGCAACTCCCCTCAGGCGTACGGCTCCCTGGACCACCTGCGGCACGACTACCTGCCCGGCACCGTCGGCCGGATCGCCGGCGCCGAGTACGGCGTGACCGGCGACGTCGCCCGCTACCAGGACTATCCGGCCCACCAGAACGGCAAACTGCCGCTCGTCCTGGGCGCGTTGCTCCTGGTGACGTTCCTGATGACCCTCTACGCCTTCCGCTCCGTCGTCCTCGGCCTGATCGGCGTCGTGCTGAACCTGCTGTCGGCGGCGGCCGCGCTCGGTCTGCTGGTCCTCGTCTTCCAGCACACCTGGGCCGAGGGGCCGCTGGACTTCCGTTCCACCGGGTCGATCGGTTCCCGGGTGCCCCTGTTCCTGTTCGTGATCCTCTTCGGGCTGTCGATGGACTACCAGGTGTTCGTGGTGAGCCGGATCCGCGAGGCGGTACTGGCCGGCACACCGACCCGGCAGGCGGTGCTGGAGGGCGTCCGGCGGTCGGCGAGCGTGGTGACCAGCGCGGCGGTGGTGATGACGACCGTGTTCGTGAGCTTCGTCTTCCTGCACATCATCGAGATGAAGCAGATCGGGTTCGTGCTCGCGGCGGCCGTACTGATCGACGCCTTCGTGGTGCGCGTGCTGATCCTGCCGGCCGCCCTGCTGCTGCTCGGCGAGCGCGCCTGGTGGCCCGTGCGGCCGTCGAGGACTGCGGTACCCCGTCCGAACCCCGCACTGCTGGACGTAGGTTGACGGGTATGACCACGACCGCCGACGCCCTGTGGGCGACCTCGCTGCGCCGCTGGAACGCGGTGTGCTGGGTCCTGTTCGCCGCGATGGCGGTCGGGATCACCGCCCTGAGCCTCGGCGCCGACCGGTACCTGGCCCTCGCCCTGCTGGGCAGCGTGGCCCTGTGCTTCGCCGTGCTGGACCGCCGCCCCGGCAACCCCGTCGTCAGGCCGCACGGGTACCTCTCGGTGCTGGTGATCGCCCTCACCGGACTCGCCTACCTGAGGACGAGTTACGCGGCCCTGTTCATGGTCACGCTGCCGCACTACTGGATGTTCGGCCGCACCCCGAGGATCTCCCTCGCCTTCCTGGGGCTGGCCACCGCCGGCACGCTGGTGGGCAGCTGGGTGCGGCAGGGCTGGTCGGGCACGTTCTTCGGCGAGTCGGTCGTGGGCACGCTGATCGTGGTCGCGGTGGGCGTGCTGATCGGGCTGTGGGCCCGCGCGGTGGTCGAGCAGAGCAGCGAACGCGCGCGGCTGATCACGGAGTTGGAGCGCACGCAGGCCGAGCTGACCGAGGCGCACCTGCGGCAGGGCGCGGCCGAGGAACGGGAGCGGATGGCACGGGAGATCCACGACACGCTCGCGCAGGGCTTCGCCTCGATCGTCGTCCTGGCGGAGGCGGCGAGGGCCGGTCTCGCCACCGACCCCGCGCGGACGGCCCGGCAGCTGGTGTCGATCGAGTCGACCGCCCGGGAGAACCTGGCGGAGGCCAGGGAGCTGGTCGGCTCGGCCCCGCCGGGCGGCGCGCACCCCGGCTCGGTGGCGCAGACGGTGCGGCGGATCGTGGACCGGTTCGCCGAGGACACGGGGCTGAGCGTGACCGCCGAACTGGCCGACCTGGACTGCGACCAGCAGACCCGGATCACGCTGCTGCGCTGCGCCCAGGAGTCCCTCGCCAATGTGCGCAAGCACGCCCGCGCCTCGACGGTCGGGGTGGTCCTGGCCCGGACTTCCCACGGCGTGGAACTGGAGGTCACGGACGACGGCACCGGATTCGTGGTGGAGGCCTCCGCCGGCTTCGGCCTCGACGGGATGCGCAAACGGCTCGCCGGACTGGGCGGGCGGCTGACGGTGACCAGTTCCGTCGGGGACGGGACGAGGATCCTGGCGGTGGTCCCGGCATGAGCGGGAAGACGCTGCGCATCGTCGTGGTGGACGACCACACCGTGATGCGGGCGGGGGTGATCGCCCTGCTCGACGGGGAGGGCGACATCGAGGTCGTCGGCGAGGCGGGCGACGGCCGTGCCGCTCTCGACCTGGTCGCCCGGCACGACCCGGACGTGGCCCTGGTCGATCTGCGCATGCCCGTGCTGGACGGGGTGGCGACGACCGCCCGGATCGCCGCCCGGCATCCCCGCACCCGCGTGCTGATCCTCACCACGTACGACACGGACGCCGACATCGAGCGGGGCGTCGAGGCCGGTGCCATCGGCTACCTGCTCAAGGACACCACCCGGGAACAGCTGGCCGACGCGATCCGCTCGGCCGCGCGCGGTGAGACCGTGCTCGCTCCCCGGGTGGCGGAGAAACTGGTCGCCCGGATGCGGCGCCCGGTCCAGGACCCGCTCACGGCACGCGAGACCGATGTGCTGAACGCGGTGGCGGACGGACTCACCAACGCCGAGATCGGCCGCCGTCTGGTCATCTCCGAGGCCACGGTGAAGACCCACCTGCTGCGCCTGTTCGCCAAGCTCGACGTCAACGACCGGACCCGGGCGGTGGTGGTGGCCATGGAGCGGGGACTGCTGCCGCGGCCCTGACCCCGCTCCTCGCGGCCCGTGCCGTGCAGCTGCCGGCACGGGAACGGGCCCGGCGCGCCGAACGCGTCCGGGCCCGGCCCGGAGGTCTCACAGGTTGCTGAAGTCCGGCCCCTTCGTGCGGGTCCGCTTGATCTCGTAGAAGCCGGGGACCGAGGCCACCGCGAGCGTGCCGTCCCACAGGCGGGCCGCCTCCTCGCCCTTCGGGGCGGGGGTGACGACCGGGCCGAAGAAGGCGATCTGCTCGCCGTCGGCGCCCGGGACCGCGATGACCGGGGTGCCGACGTCCTGGCCGACCTTCTCGATGCCCTCCTTGTGGGAGGCGCGCAGCTCGGCGTCGAACTCGAAGTCGGTCTGCTCGGCGTACTCGATCAGCTCGGCCGGCAGGCCGACGTCGGAGAGGGCGCCGGCGATCGCCTCCAGGGTCGGGCCCTCACCGTTGTTGTGGATGCGGGTGCCGAGCGCGGTGTAGAGGGGACCGAGGACGTCCTCACCGTGCTTCTGCCAGGCCGCGGTGACCACGCGGACCGGCTGCCACGCCCTGGTCGCGAGCATCTCCCGGTACTCCTCGGGCAGCTCGTCGAGCTTGTCCTCGTTGAGCACGGCGAGGCTCATGACATGCCAGCGGACCTCGATGTCACGGACCTTCTCCACCTCCAGCACCCAGCGGGAGGTCATCCAGGCCCAGGGGCACAGCGGGTCGAACCAGAAGTCGACGGGGGTCTTCTGCGACATGTCTCTCCTCATGAGGAACCCTTTTCCGGGGAAACACCCCTGCCCGCTCCGCCATTCCCCGGTGCCCCGTGTCAGGGGTGCATGGCAGGATCGGTCCTGTTCCGTCCTCATCCACGCGATCACAAGGGAGTGCCGTCCGTGCCCGGTGAGAATCTGTCCCGCGACGAGGCCCGGGAGCGGGCCGCCCTGCTGTCCGTCGACGCGTACGACGTGTCCCTGGACCTCAGGTCCGCCGTCGGCGACGGGAACGGCGAGCCGCGCACGTTCCGCTCGGTGACCACGATCCGGTTCCGCTGCAACGAGCCGGGGGCGGCGAGCTTCGCCGACCTGGTCGCGCCGAGCGTGACCGCCGTGTCGCTCAACGGCCGGGACCTGGACCCGAGCGAGGTCTTCGACGGCTCCCGGATCGCGCTGGAGGACCTGGCCGCCGAGAACGAGCTGGTGGTGGACGCCCAGTGCGCCTACTCCCGCACCGGCGAGGGCATGCACCGTTTCGTCGACCCGGAGGACGGCGAGGTCTACCTGTACACCCAGTACGAGCCGGCCGACGCCCGCCGGGTCTTCGCCAACTTCGAGCAGCCGGACCTGAAGGCGCCGTACCGCTTCGAGGTGACGGCGCCCGAGGGCTGGACGGTGTGGAGCAACGGCGCGGGTGAACGCGCCGACGGGGTCTGGCGGTTCGCGGAGACGAAGCCGATCTCGACGTACATCACGTGCGTGGTGGCGGGCCCGTACCACTACGTCACCGACTCCTACAGCCGCACCCTCGACGACGGCACGAAGCTGGAGATCCCCCTCGGCGCGCTGTGCCGCAAGGGCCTGGCCCCGCACTTCGACGCGGACGACGTCTTCCTCGTCACCAAGCAGGGCCTGGACTTCTTCCACGACCACTTCGACTACCCGTATCCGTTCGGGAAGTACGACCAGGCGTTCGTGCCCGAGTACAACCTGGGCGCGATGGAGAACCCGGGTCTGGTGACCTTCCGCGAGGAGTACATCTTCCGCGGCAAGGTGACGCAGGCGTCGTACGAGGCGCGGGCCAACGTCATCCTGCACGAGATGGCGCACATGTGGTTCGGCGACCTGGTCACCATGGAGTGGTGGGACGACCTGTGGCTGAAGGAGTCCTTCGCGGACTTCATGGGCACGTTCGCCAACGTGGGCGCGACCCGGTTCACCAACGCCTGGATCACCTTCGCCAACCGCCGCAAGGCGTGGGCGTACCGCGCGGACCAGCTGCCGTCCACGCACCCGATCACGGCGGACATCCGTGACCTGCAGGACGCCAAGCTGAACTTCGACGGCATCACCTACGCCAAGGGCGCCTCGGTGCTCAAGCAGCTGGTGGCGTACGTCGGCCAGGACGCGTTCCTGGAGGGCGCCCGCCGCTACTTCAAGCGGAACGCGTACGGCAACACGCGCCTGGGTGACCTGCTTGCGGTGCTGGGCGAGACCAGCGGCCGGGACATGTCGGCCTGGGCGGGCGCGTGGCTGCAGACGGCCGGGGTGAACTCGCTGACCCCGCAGGTGCTGCTGGACGCGGAAGGCCGGGTGGCGGAGCTGGCGGTGGTGCAGGAGGCCCCCGAGTCGCATCCGCAGGAGCGCCCGCACCGGGTCGCGGTGGGCCTGTACCGCCGTACGCCCGAGGGCGCGCTGGAGCGGTACGCGCGCGCGGAGACGGACGTGGACGGCCCGCGGACGGTCGTGGCGGAGCTGGCGGGCGCCGAGGCTCCGGAGCTGGTGCTGGTCAACGACGACGACCTGACGTACTGCAAGATCCGTTTCGACGAGACCTCGCTGGACACGCTCCGGGCGCACCTGGGTGCCCTGACCGACCCGCTGGCCCGTGCCCTGTGCTGGTCGGCGCTGTGGAACATGACCCGGGACGCGATGCTTCCCGCGCGGGACTTCATCGGCCTGGTGCTGCGGTTCGCGGGCCGCGAGTCCGAGATCGGGGTGCTGCAGATGCTGCACGCCTGGGTCGGCTCCGCGCTGGAGCACTACGCGGCGCCCGCGTGGCGGGAGGCGGGCGGGCAACTGCTGACGGAGGGCGCGCTGCGCGAGCTGCGGGCGGCCGAGCCGGGCAGCGAGCACCAGCTGGCGTGGGCCCGGTTCTTCGCGTCCGTGGCCTCCGCCGAGACGGACCTGGCCCTGCTGAGCGACCTGCTGGACCGGACGAGCACGGTCGACGGGCTGGAGGTGGACCAGGAGCTGCGCTGGGCGTTCCTGGAGCCGCTGGCGGCGCACGGCGCGGCCGACGAGTCGGTGCTGGCGGCCGAACTCGCCCGGGACGACACCGCGTCCGGCAAGCGGCACCAGGTCCGCTGTCTGGCGGCCCGCCCGTCGGCGGCGGTCAAGGCGCAGGCGTGGGCCCAGGTGGTGGAGTCGGACGTGCTCTCCAACGCCCTGGTGGAGGCGACGATCGCGGGCTTCGCCCGGCCGTCGCAGCGGGAGCTGACCGCGCCGTACACGGAGAAGTACTTCGCGGCGATCGAGCGGTTGTGGCGGGAGCGGTCGATCCAGATCGGCATGGACGTGGTGCGCGGGCTGTTCCCGGTGTACCAGGACTCGCCCGGGACGCTGGCCGCGACGGACGCGTGGCTCACGGCCCACGCAGACGCGCCGCCCGCCCTGCGCCGCCTCGTCCTGGAGTCGCGGGACGACCTGGCGCGGGCGCTGCGCGCGCAGGAGTGCGACGCGGCGGCCGGCCGCTGACCTCGACCCCCGAGCTTTGGCCTGAGGTTGGCCACCGGGTCACCGTTACGGAATCCAGTCAATAGCACCCGTAACCCCTGGTCCGCACCCGAACGGACCAGGGGTTTTCCGTGCCCGATCGGCATCCGAACACATGACCTTTAGTACCGTGTTGTCCGCATTTCTCGACGACCGTGTAACACCGGTTACGGGTGGGACGGAACGCGGGAACTTCGAGGCCATGACGCACAACACCCCGCTCTCCCCCCGCCCCCTCCGCCACCTCTCCGAGGTCCACCGCCGCGTCCTGTCCACGGCCCAGCTCCGCTCCCACGGCGTGTCGGCGGCCGAGCTGAACGACCAGTGCCGCGCCGACGGCCCCTGGCAGCTGCTGCTCCCGAACGTGGTCCTCCTGCACCCCGGCCCGCCGACGAGCGAGGAGCGGCTGCACGGAGCCCTGCTGTACGCGGCCCGCGAGTCCACGCCGGGCGTGCCCGTCCAGCCGACGGCCGAGGGCCCGCACCGCCCGCTGTACGCGGAGGCGATGGTCACGGGCCTCGCGGCCCTGACCCTGTACGGCTTTTCCTCCACCCCGCCGCTGCTCACGCTGGAACGCGTCGACGTCCTGGTCCCCCGCCTGCGCCGGCTGCGCTCCGCGGGCTACGTGCGGGTGCTGCGCACCCCCGCGCTCCCCACCCCGCGCACGGTCTCCGGCCTGCCGGTGGCGCCGGTGCCCAGGGCGCTGGCGGACGCGGTCGCCGAGCTGACGGACGCCCAGGCGGTACGCCGGGTGCTGACCGAGGCGGTGCGTGGCGGTCACTGCGAACCGGCCGCCGTGGTGAAGGAGTTGACCGCTGCGAAGCTGCTGACCCACCCGCACGTGGTGGACGCGGTGGACGCGCTGCTGGCGGAGGGCCGGTCGATCGCGGAGGACCGCCTCTACCGGATGGTCGGTGAGTACGGCCTGCCCGACCCGGTGTGGAACGTGGACCTGCGCCTGCCCGGCGGGCCCCACCTGGGCGGCGTGGACGCCTACTGGCCCGACCAGGCGGTGGCGGTCGAGCTCGACACCCGCGCCCCACGCCACGACCAGCGGGAGGACGAGGACGAGGTGTGGTCGGAGTACGCGCGCAAGCGGGAGCACCTGGAGCGCCTCGGGATCACGGTCGTCCACATCACGCCCAAGAAGCTCAGGGATGCGACGGACCAGCAGGCGACGGTGATCCGCACCGCGCTCATGGCCTCCGGCGACCGTGATCCGGCCGCCTACGTCGTGGTGCTGCCCCGGTAGTGACGGCCCGGGTGAGGGCCGGGGAGGGCATCAGGAGGGGAGAGGAGGGGCCACCGGAACCGATCCGGTGGCCCCTCCTCGTGCGCGCTCCCCGTACGCGTCCCCGCGTGCGCCCCGCATGCGTCCCCGCGTGCGCCCCGGCCCGTACGCGATGCGACCGCGCGTGCGCGGCGGGTGACGGCGAACGGGTGACGGCCCTTCGGGTGAAGTCCGCCGGTCCGCCTCGCCCCGGGCTCCGCTCCGCACCGCCCCGGAGGCGGGACGCGGCGGCCGGGGCACGCCCGCGCCCGTCCGGCAAGCCGAGGGCGCCGGCCGGGCGGGCGGACCGGGCGGGGCCGGCCGGGCCGCGCTACACGAGAGGTATGCGACAGTCCCGGATAGTGGCGTGTTCGTCCTCGCTCCTGCTCGCCGCCGCCTACCTCCTCGCCGGCCCGGCGACGGCCCGGGCGGCGCCCTCGGCCGTGACCGCCGCCTATGTGGCCCTCGGCGACTCCTACTCCGCCGGTGTGGGCGCCGGCGACTACCTCCCCGGCCCGGCGGGCTGCAAGCGCAGCAGCCGGTCGTACCCCGTCCTGTGGGCGGCCGCGCACCGGGCGGGGACCTTCGCCTTCACCGCCTGCAACGGCGCCCGCGCGAGCGACGTCCTGGCCGACCAGCTCGGCCCGCTCGGCCCCGGCACCCGGCTGGTCAGCCTGACCGTCGGCGGCAGCGAGTCGGGCTTCGGCGCCGTCATGACGATCTGCGCGCTGGGCGGCGCCACCCCCTGTCTGTCCGCGGTCGACCACGCCCGCACCACCATGGACGGCTCCCTCCCGCAGGGCCTGGACCGGCTCTACTCGGCCATCCGGGACCGGGCTCCCGCCGCCCACGTCGTGGTGCTCGGCTATCCGCACCTGTACCAGCTCGCCGGCACCTGCCGGACGGGCCTGAAGGACAGCGAGCGCGCCGCCATCAACGACGCCGTCGACCACCTCAACGGGGTGATCGCCAAGCGCGCCGCCGACCACGGGTTCACCTTCGCCGACGTCACGGCCGCCTTCGCGGGCCACGAGATCTGCTCGCGCAGCCCCTGGCTGCACAGCGTCGACGTGCTCGCCGTCACCGAGTCGTACCACCCGACCGCGCCGGGACAGCAGTTCGGCTACCTGCCCGTCCTCGACCGGGTGTCCTGAGCGGGGCCGGCGGCCCGGCCGCGCTTCGTCTACCGCGGTTCCGGCAGGGTCGGGGCGGGCGCGGCCTCCGTGTGCACGCGGTCCAGCAGGGCCGCGTAGGCCGCGATCATCCGCGTCCGGCTGAACCGCTCGCGGGCGGCCTCCAGCGCCGGGGCGAAGGCCGGGCGGCCCGCGACCGCGGCCGTCCAGGCCAGGGCGATCGCGCCCGGGTCGGGCGGGGTGACGAAGCCGAGGCCCGCCACGAGGGAGGCGCTGTCGCCGACGTCGGTCGTCACCGGGACCGCGCCGCACATCATGCCCTCGATCAGGCACAGCGGGGCCGCCTCCCCGGAGACGGAGGTCAGGGCGACGACGTCGGCCCCGGCGTACACCTTCTCCATGTCCTGCCGTACGCCCAGCAGGTGCACCCGGCCGGCGAGGCCCGGGGCGTCCGCGAAGGCGTCGGCCAGGTCGGCGCGCAGGGCGGGGTTGGCGTCCGTCATGCCGGCCCCGCACATCACCACGTGCCCGCCGCCCTCGCGGCCCAGCCAGGTGCGGGCTGCGGCGAGCAGGAGGGGGACGTTCTTCATCGCGGCGTAGCGGGCGGCGAAGACGATCACCGGCGCACCGGCCGGAACGCCGAGGGACGAGCGGAAGGTGAGCCTGGCCGTCGCGTCGGGGCGGAACCGGAGCAGGTCCACGCCGTTGGGGATGACGTGCAGCAGGTGGGCCGGGATGCCGGCCGCCTCGTACGCCGCCCGCGTCGACTCCGCGCAGCACACGCAGGCCGCCACCGTGCCGTCGGCGATCGCCGCCTTCAGCTCGTCCAGGGCGGGGCCCTGGTTCTCCGGGTCGGAGCGGTGCAGGCAGACCACGACCGGGCGGCGGGGCAGGCCGGCCTGGTTGAGGAGGGCCAGCGGCTGCTCCTTCAGGGAGAGGATCACGTCCGCCCCCGCCGTCACCCGCGCCGTCTCGGCCAGCTCCGGGCCGCTGAAAACGTTCGCCGCGACCGTGCCGTCGACCAGGCCCGCGCTGCGGCCCAGGGAGGTGACGCCGACCCCGCCG
Source organism: Streptomyces sp. NPDC051133 (assembly GCF_040682635.1). NCBI lineage: Bacteria > Bacillati > Actinomycetota > Actinomycetes > Kitasatosporales > Streptomycetaceae > Streptomyces > Streptomyces sp. NPDC051133. Next base: position 22,056 of record NZ_JBFBBK010000030.1, on the reverse strand, counting down.
GCCGTGAGCGAGCGGTAGCAGGGGTCGTCCTCCATGCGCTGCCGGGTGGCCTCGCGGTGGACCTCCGCGTGGATGCTGAGCACCTGGTGGGGCTGGCCGCCCTCGGCCAGCCCCAGGACGACGTCACTGTGCACGATCCGGGCCCCTCCGGAGAAGAAGCCCTCGTAGACCGAGAGCACACGCAGTTCGTGCCGAGCGCGCACGACGACCACCCGCCTTGCATAAATGATCGAGAAGATCGAGCCATCCCCGTCCATCGCGGGTTAGCCGATATGAGGCGGTACGGACATTGCGTGCGTGTTAACACGAAGCGACGCGAATGAAACGTTGGCTAACAGAATTCCGCTTCGGCCACGGCACGGGCGTCCCCGGTCCAGTCGCCGTTGAAATTGAGCGCGAGGGAATGCCGGCCGTCCTGAGTGGTGATCGCCATGGAGGTCGAGCCGTGAATGCCGCCGTCATGGCCCCAGACGTGAACACCGCAGCTCAGCGTGGTCTCCATGAGGCCGAGGCCATAGCCTCCCGTCACCGGAAGGTCTTTGATCTCGACCGTGGTCTTCATTTCCTTCAGCTGATGCGGCGGAAGGAGTTTTCCGGCGAGCAGGGCGCTGTAGAAATGATCGAGATCGGCGGAGTTCGAGATCATTTCACCGGCGGAGGACGCCAGGGACGGGTTCAGTTCCGTGACGTCGTACGTCGGGCCTTTGGGGTCGGTGAATTTCGAGTACGCGCGGCTGCTCGGCCGGGGCACGGTGACCCGCGTCCCGGGAAGGGACGTGGCCCTCAGGTGCAAGGGCCCGATGATGCGGCGGGTGATCTCCTGCGCGTACGAGTGGCCCGTCACCTTCTGGATCACCATGCCGGCCACCACGAAGTTGGTGTTGGAGTAGCGCCAGGACGCGCCGGGCGCGAAGTCCGGCTCGTGCCGCATGGCGATGGCCACCAGCCGGCCCGGGGTGAGCGTGACGTAGCGGTGCCGGTCGAAGCCCTCCTTGGTGAAGTAGTCCCGGCCGAAGCCCTCGTCCTCGGTGTAGTCGTAGATGCCGCTGGTGTGGTCGAGCAGCTGACGGACGGTGATGCGGCGGCCGTCGTGGCCGTGGCCGTGCACCACGCCGGGCAGCCACTTCTCCACACTGTCGTCCAGCGACAGCCGGCCCTCGGCCTCCAGCTGGAGCAGGACGGTCGAGACGAAGGTCTTGGTGATGCTGCCGACCCGGTAGCGGTCGGCCGCCGAGCGCGGCGCGCCCGTGCGCAGGTCGCCGACGCCCACGGTCGTGGACCAGGTGCCGTGCACGTCCCGCACGGTGGCGGTGGCGCCGGGCACCCCGGCCGCGACGGCCGCTTCGAGGGCCTTGCGGGTCTCGGCGTGGCCGCCGCCGGAACGGCTCCCCGTGGCGGCGGCGGCCGGGGCCGCGAGGGCCGCCGCGAGGAGTACGGCCGTCGCTCCCACCAGTGTCGTCCGTGCGCGCATGTCTTCCCCCAACCTGTGGTGTTCGGTGCGGTCGGGGGAAGAAACCGGCGGGGGATGCGCGAAGGTTGCCTCGCGTTGGGCCGGTTGGGCTAGTTTCAGCCCTTCTTCAGCACCAGCTCCGTGTTCCGGTCGGCCGCGCTGCCCGCGAGGCCCTTGTTGGCGCCGGGGGCGTTGTAGGACAGCTCGCGGTACAGGGCGGCGAGGCCGGTCTGGGAGAGGTCGGCGTAATCCGTGCGGTGCGGGGCGGCCGACTCGATGAGGGTGGTGAACAGGGAGATCGTGCCGTCCTTGTTGTCGACCAGCTCGACGACCCGGGCGAGCTGGGGGTAGTCGATGTGCGAGGCGGTGGAGATCTCCCAGAAGGAGCGGCCGCCGGAGGCCTTGTGCGGGGTGATGACGTTCCGGTGGATGTGGCCGTTCACCCAGGCCAGCACGTTGGCGTGGGAGGACAGGACGGAGAGCACCTCGGCGCCGCCGTGCCGCTTCTCGCCGGGACGGGCCGGGTCGGGGCGGGTGTTGGTCATGGACTTGCTGGTGTGGTGGCTGAAGACGACGGCGTAGGAGTCCTTGTTGTCCTTCAGCGTCTTGTCCAGCCACTTCAGCTGGGCGGTGCCGAGGGAGCCCTCGTAGTGGCCGCCGGCGTCGGTGGTGTCGAGGCTGATGCCGATCACGTCGTCGGAGATGCGGAAGGCGTAGTACTGGGTGCCCGCGTCCAGGTTCGCCGACGAGTAGCCGTGGCCGACCGGGCCGTGCCCCTGGTGGGCCGGGTCGAGGTGGGCCTTCAGATAGTCGGCCGGGGTGTACGGGGCCCGCTTCTCGTCCGCGGTGACCGAGCGCATGGAGCGGGCGTGGGCCTTGAGGAAGTCCCGGTAGCCGGTGCCCCTGGGGTCGGTGGCGTTCTTGATGGCGGCCTGGAGCTTCTTGGCGTCGGCGGCGGGCACGCTCATCAGCTTCTTGCCCGCGATCGCGGCCTCGGCGAGGTAGGGGTCGCCGTGGGAGCCGTAGCAGCCGAGCGGGAGGTTGTCGTGGTTGCCGACGGTGGAGTACCAGGGCAGGTTGAGGCCGGGGCTCCTCGCGTCGCGGACCGCGGCGGCCAGGAAGCCCTCCAGGTGCGGGAAGCCGAGCGCCTTGTCGTTGTCGCGGGCGGTGGAGTCGGGCTGCCAGTACAGCTTCAGGCCGCTGTTCTGCACGCCCTCGTAGTGCTTGGGGTCACCGGAGTTGGGGGTGACGCGGCCCCCGCTCATCACCTTCATGAACCACTCCAGTTCGGAGTGGGCGTTGTTGTCGGTGTTGTCGCCGGTGGTCATGACGAAGTGGAGCGGGGCGCCGGTGACGGGGGCGCCCCGCAGCGCGTTGACCCGCTCGACGAGCGCGATGGCACCGGGCACGGTGAGCGCCTCGTGCGGGCGCCAGGAGTGCGGGTCGCCGGAGCGCAGGTACTCCAGACGCAGCGGGTGCTGGACGTCCGTCAGGTGCAGGTCGGTGAACTGCACGAACGCGGCCAGCGTCGTACGGCGGCCCGCGCGCCCGGACTTGGGCGCGGCCAGCTCGCTGCGCACGACCCGCTTCCAGCCGGGCCCGTCGCCGAGCCTGCGGTAGCCGGAGCTGTTGCGCGGGGCGGCGACGGAGGCGAGGGTGGTGCCCTTGGTGTAGGGGGCGAGCGGGGCGGTGGCGGCCTGCCGGGAGTGGGCGACGGGCGCCTCGGCGGTGCCGTCGCCGGCCGCCGCGGTGGTGGCGGCCTGGCTGTCGGTGGGACGCAGGGCGTAGCCGACGCCCGCGGAGAGCGAGACCGCCCCGGCGGCGGCGAGGACGGTACGGCGGTGGACCCCCATGGCGGAGGCGGCGACAGAGCGTATGCGCGACATGGCGCGATCTCCCCGAGTGCGAACGCGTCGGCAGTGGTCGCGGGGCGTCATCAGGTGCGAACGCCCCGCTCGCTCTGGATGGTTGGCAGCGGGGATGACCTGCGCGTGAACGCGGCGGCAACGCGCAGCGCCGATCACCGTACGTGGATCACGGGGTACCGGGGGGGTCATGGAGTGGATCGCGGGTGGCCGTGGGGCGGTCACTCCTCGTTCATCTGCCGGGGTAGGGGACGGTTCTCCAGCCGTCCGTGCGCCGGGCGTTCGCGCCACAGCCGCAGGGCGGTGTCGACGAGCCGCACCCGCGCCAGACCGGGTACGGCGTCCAGGTCGTGCCAGGCCGCGAAGTCGGTGGATCCGCCGGTCTCGTAGCGCAGTTCCCCACCCGCGATCTCGCCCTCGTAGACGATCCGCAGTCCCTGGAAGTCCAGGCGGCGGCCGACCCGGGGTTCTCCGACGAGCCGGTGCGAGTCCATGCCGAGGAGACCGGTCACCTCGATGCGGTAGCCGGTCTCCTCGGTGACCTCGCGGCGGACGGTGTCGTACGGGTCCTCGCCGTGTTCCATGCCGCCGCCCGGCAGCACCCACTCGACAGTCCCGTCGGGCGCCGGTGACCGGGCGAGCAGGAGCTGTCCGTCACGGACGCACACGGCGTAGGCCGCCACCCTCAACTTCCGTCTCATTCCATGACGTTAGCCGGGTGGGTTGGCCGGTGAGTACTCCGGCGCGGACCAGCGCAACGGCAGGGCCGCCGGGGTCCACAGGGCCTCGGTGAGCGTGAAGCGGACCGTCCGCTCGCCGCCGGCGGTGAACTTCGTGCGCGCCTCGCCGGTGAGCCGCAGCGTGCCGCCGGTCTCCCAGTCGAGGAAGAGCAGCCCCGCGCGGGGGTCGGTGCGCAGGTTGCCGAGGGTGAGGAACATGGCGTTGCCGGAGTAGTCCGGCCAGACCAGTTCGTGTGGTGAGGCGGCCCGGACGAAGCCGGGGTTGCCGCCGCGATGGCTGACGTCGGCTCCGCCGGGGTGCACCGTGGCGAGGAAGAAGGTGTCGGCCGCGCCAATGAACTCCACGTGTCGCGGGCCGAGTTCGCCGGCGCGGTGCGGGGTGCCCGGGACCCGGTCGGGGAGCGTGTCGTAGGACTCCCGGCGCTGGATGTACTTGGGGCAGTTGGAGAAGACCTGGTCCGCCTCCACGGCGAAACCGCGGGGTGTCGGCCGCAGCCGGCCGTTCAGGCGCATGCGGCGGCGGGTGCGGGGGTCGAGGGCGATGGTGCCCACCGGGGTGCCGGGTGTGGTCAGGGCCCCGGCGAGGGGGCCGGACCCGGCATCGGTGACGACGGACATCTGCCGGGGGCCCGTGGCCCGGACGAAGCCGGGGGTGCCCGTGAGCGGTGAGGCCCAGACCCTGCCGGTCTCCGGGGCAGCCGCGCCGATGACCAGCAGCGGCTGGAGTTCCAGGAAGGCCGCCGCGACCGGCTTGATGTCCTGGCCGAGGGAGCGGCCCACGTGGTCGGCCCGGTCGCGGACGCCGGCCAGGTCCTGCAGCGCCCGCGAGCCCGCGTGGTAGACGCCCATGCCTAGAAGAAGCCGCAGGTGGGGGCGGAGGCGTGCGGGGCCGGGGCGCCCTCGGGGCCGAGCGGGGCGGCGATCTCCAGGCGGGTGCCGTCCGGGTCGTGGAAGAAGATCCCGCCCGAGGTGCCGCCCTCCCGGTGGGCCACCACGCCGTCGTGGGCGAAGTCGACTCCGGCGGCCCGCAGCGCGCTCTCGTACGCCCGGACGCGGTCGATCGAGTCCACGCTGAAGGCGAGGTGGTGCAGTCCGGCCCGGTCGCGGTCGTACGGCCCCTGCGCCTGCTGCCAGAGGGTGACGAGGGGCTGTCCGCCGCCCTCCCCCAGCAGCGCGTAGCGCCGGTCGTCCTCCTTGCCCTCGGCGAGCAGGGCGAAGCCCAGCAGGTCGCGGTAGAAGGCGAGCGAGCGGTCGAGGTCGGTGACGTTCAGGCCGGTGTGCGCGAGGCGCGGGGTCATGGCGCTTCCCTTCGAGAGGTCTAACCTGCGTGAATTACGTTAGACGGTTAGATGCGTCCGCGCAACCGGTCACGTACTCTTCAATGGTTAGACGAGAAGGAGTGCCCGATGCCCAGCGCCCGCGACCCCCGCCCGCTCACCGGCGAGCCCCTCGCACTCGACCTGCTCAACACCCGCTGGAACCGCGAGGGCGTCACCCAGGACCTGCTCGCCGGCACCGAAGGGCTGGCGGTGTGGCTCGCGAGCAACGGGCTGACCGGCGCGCACCCGGCCGACGAGGACGTGCTCGACCATCTGCGCGAGGCGCGCGAGGCGCTGCGCATCGCGGTGCACGGGTCGCCCGGGGAGGCGGCGCCGCTCGTGGACGCCGTCCTCGCGCACGGACGGATCCGGGCCCGGCTGACCGCGGCCGGCCCCGCCGAGGAGCCCGAGTTCGCCGACCCGTCGTGGGGTCCGGCCTGGCTCGCCGCCCGCAGCTACCTGGAGCTGATCACCCGGGCCCCGGAGCGGATCCGCAGCTGCTCCGGCGGCGGCTGCATCCTGCACTTCTTCGACACGTCCCGGAACGGCACCCGCCGCTGGTGCTCGATGGCCGCCTGCGGCAACCGGGCCAAGGCGTCCCGCCATTACGCCCGCTCGAAGGAGAACTGAGCCGATTCCCCTCCACAGGGGGACTTTTCCGGTCAGAACCCATCGCGGGTTTTCCCCATACATGCATTTCGTTTTGGTCAACGGACACCAAAGTTCCGTCCCTTGGGTAAGGCTGTGCGCTCGTCCGGCACTGGATTCCTCACCTGCAAGGGATGCCGATGACCCACACCCCCGATCCCATACCCGGCCCGAGACGCCTGGCCCGCATAGCCGTGGCCGTGGGCGTGGTCGCCGCCCTCTCCGCGGCGGGCCCCGTCCCCCTGGCGCTCGCCGCGGACGCACCGGCCGCCGCCCCCGCAGCCGGCGTCAAGTCCGCCCACGACAAGCTGGGTTCGGACGACGCCGACCTGCTGGCCGAGGCGAAGGCGGCCGGTGACAAGACCGTCACCATGATGATCGCGACGGCGCCCGGCCGGACCGAGCAGGTCGCCGAGCAGCTGGACGCCGTCAAGGGCGGCTCCGTGGGCCGCACGTACGACAAGCTCGGCTACGTCCGCGCCACCGTGCCGACCGCCAGGGCGGACTCGGCCATCGCGGCCGCCGCCGAGCTGTCCTCGGTACAGGCCATCGACCTCCGGCAGGAGATCCCCCTCGACGACCCGGCGCCCGGCACCGCCGAGGACGCGGGCGGCGCTCACGCGGCCGGCGGTTACTCCGCTCCCGGCAAGAACACCCCGGCGGAGAACCCGTACAACCCGTCCTTCGAGACCGGCGCCGTCGATTTCGTCAGGGAGCACCCGAAGGCCGACGGCCGCGGTGTCACCATCGGCATCCTCGACTCCGGCGTCGACCTCGGCCACCCGGCGCTGCAGAAGACCTCCACCGGCGAACGCAAGATCGTCGACTGGGTCACCTCGACCGACCCGATCGTGGACAGCGACGCCACCTGGCGCCCCATGGTCACCGCGGTCTCCGGCCCGAGCTTCGGCTACGGCGGCGCGACCTGGACGGCGCCCGCCGGCTCGTACGAGATCAGCACCTTCAAGGAGTCCGCGACCACCGGCGGCGACGAGAAGGGCGACCTGAACCGCGACGGCGACACCACCGACAGCTGGGGCGTGCTCTACGACCCGGCCGCCGGCACGGTCACCGTCGACCTGGACAACGACCACGACTTCACCGACGACACCGCGATGAAGCCGTACAAGGACGGTTACCAGGTCGGCTACTTCGGCACGGACGACCCGAAGACCGACGTCGCCGAGCGGGTGCCGTTCGTCGTGCAGATCCGCAAGGACGTGCCGATGGACCCCTACGGCGGGTCCTGGGTCGGCAAGAAGGCCGACTTCGTCAACATCGGCGTCATCGAGTCCGAGCACGGCACCCACGTGGCCGGCATCACCGCCGCCAACGGCCTGTTCGGCGGGAAGATGAACGGCGCCGCCCCCGGCGCGAAGATCGTCTCCTCGCGCGCCTGCACCTGGACCGGCGGCTGCACCAACGTGGCCCTCACCGAGGGCATGATCGACCTGGTCGCGAACCGCGGCGTCGACATCGTCAACATGTCGATCGGCGGCCTGCCCGCGCTGAACGACGGCAACAACGCGCGCGCCGAGCTGTACACCCGGCTCATCGACACCTACGGCGTCCAGCTGGTGATCTCCGCGGGCAACTCCGGCCCCGGCGCCAACACCATCGGCGACCCCGGTCTCGCCGACAAGGTGATCTCGGTCGGCGCGGCCATCTCCAAGGAGACCTGGGCCGCGAACTACGGCTCGGCCGTGGAGAAGAAGTACCAGATGATGCCCTTCTCCTCGCGCGGCCCGCGGGAGGACGGCGGCTTCACGCCGACACTGGTCGCGCCCGGCGCCGCGATCAACAGCACCCAGACCTGGCTGCCCGGCTCCCCCGTCGCCGAGGCGGGCTACTCGCTGCCGGCCGGCTACTCGATGCTCCAGGGCACCTCGATGGCCTCCCCGCAGGCCACCGGCGCCTCCGCGCTGCTGCTGTCGGCCGCGAAGCAGAAGGGCATCGAGCTGGCACCGGCCACGCTGCGCACCGCGCTGACCTCGACGGCCGACCACATCAAGGGCGTGCAGGCGTACGAGGAGGGCGCCGGACTGATCAACGTCGTGGACGCCTGGGACGCCGTCCGCGACGGCGCCGAGGCCCACGACTACACCGTCAAGGCCCCGGTCGACACCGCGATCGACGACGCCCTGAAGACCCCCGGCTTCGGCACCGGCCTGTACGACCGCGAGGGCGGCCTGAAGGCGGGTCAGAAGAAGACGTACGACGTCACGATCACCCGTACCTCCGGCCCCGACAAGGCGGTCCGGCACGAGCTGCACTTCGAGAACAACGCCGGGCACACCTTCCGGATCGTCGGCGACGACGTGGTGCGGCTGCCGCTGAACCAGCCGGTGACCGTCAAGGTCCAGGCGGCCCCGGAGTCCGCGGGCCTGAAGAGCGCCATCCTGGAGGTCGACGACCCGAGCACCGAGGGGATCGACAAGCAGATCCTGACGACGGTCGTGGTCTCGGAGCCCGTGCAGTACACGTACGCGGCGTCGGGTTCGGTGCAGCGCAACAGCACGCGGTCGTACTTCCTCACCGTGCCCGAGGGCGCGAAGTCGCTGGAGGTGGCGATCGGCGGGCTGAAGGACAAGAGCCAGACCCGGTTCATCGCCATCCACCCCTACGGCGTCCCGGTCGACAACACCGGCACCCCGTACTGCTACCCGAACTACCTGGACGGCAACGGCTGCAAGCCCGACGTGCGCTCCTACGCCGACCCGCAGCCCGGCGTCTGGGAGGTCGAGGTCGAGGCGCGCCGGACCTCGCCGCTGCTGGACAACCCGTACACGCTGGACGTCTCCGTCCTCGGCGCGGCCTTCGACCCGCAGACCGTGACCGTGCCCGAGGCCAAGGTGGGCAGCCCGGCCGCCGCGAGCTGGAAGGTCACCAACCGGTACGCGGCCCTCGACGGCACGCTCGTCGGCGGTCCGCTCGGCTCGGCCAAGTCGGCCCGGCCGGCCATCAAGCAGGGCGAGACGCAGACCACCACGGTGGAGGTCCCGGCCGGCGCCAAGTCCCTGGACGTCGCCATCGGGGGCGTCTCGGACACGGCGGCCGACCTCGACCTGACGGTGTACGACGCGAGCGGCAAGCAGGTCGCCCAGTCCGCCGACGGCGACTCGGAGGAGGCGGTGTCCCTCGCGTCCCCGGCCGCCGGTACGTACACCATCAAGGTGGTGGGCTACTCGGTCCCGTCCGGTTCGACCGACTACGACTACCGGGACGTGTTCTTCTCCCCCACGCTCGGCTCGGTCACGGTCGACGGCTCGGCGCCGGTCAGGCTCGGCACGGGTGACTCGGCCACGGTGACCGGGCAGGTCACGGCCGCCGACCAGGCCCCGGCCGGCCGTGAGTTCTTCGGCCAGGTGCAGCTGGTGAACGCGCGCGGCACGGTCGCGGGCACCGGCAGCGTGCAGATCGGGAAGGTCACGCCGTAGCCACGGGGTGACCGCGCCAGGGGCGGGTGTCCGTGCGGGCACCCGCCCCTTCCCGTCTTCTCACCCGCCGGACGGGCAGGCCGTGTGCCGGGACCCGGGCAGCGCCTCGGTGATCCAGGACCGGGCGACGGCCACGCGGGTGTCGCCGACGGCCCACAGGCTCGCGTCCCGCTGTCCCGTGCCGACCCGGACGAGCACGTGCTGTCCCGTGCGCGGGGCCGGCTCCGCGCCGCCGTCGAGCAGGAAGCCGACCTCCGCGGGCCCGTGCGCGGGCTTGTAGGAGCGGATCACCTTCAGCGTGACCCGGCTCCAGGGGGACGCCTTCTGCGGCACCACCCCGGTCACGGTGCCCTCCACGACCAGCCGGGAGCAGGCCAGTTCCTGCGCCGGGTCCGACGGCCGCCCGCCGTCCCCGGAGGCCTTCGACCCCGCCGCGTCGGCCCGCTTGTCGTTGTCCGCGGCGCCGGCGGCGCTGCTGTCGTCCGAGCCGCCGGAGTGCGTCACCACCCAGCCGAACCCGAGGGCCAGCGCGAAGACCCCGGCACCGGCGAGCGCCCCGAGCGCGATCCGCCCCGCCCGGCGGGGACCGGAGGGCCGCCCGGGGCGCGGAGGGCGGGGACCCGGGCTCGCGGGACGCCTTCCGGCGCGGGCACGCGCTCCGGAACGGGAGTCGGTGGAACGGTGCTCGGCGGCCTGCGGCCGGTCGTCCGCCTCCGCTTCCCGCTCCTCCCCGGTCAGCGTCTCCGCCAGCCGGGCCAGCTGTTCCCTCAGCACCGTCACATCGGCCTCGGCCGCCCGGTGCTCGGCGAGGAAGGCGGGGTCCCCGTGGGCCTCCGGTGGCAGCGGGTCCCCGGTGATCGCGGCCATCAGCGCGTCCATACCGCCGTACTCCCCGGTGCTCCCGGCGCTCCCGGTGCTCCCGGCGCCCTGCGCGCCTCCCTGTTCGGCGGTCACGTCACACCACCTCGTCCTCGTGCAGGCGGTCGCGCAGGGCGCGGACCGCCGTGTGCAGCCTGCTCTTGACCGTGCCTTCGGGGATGCCCAGCTCCTCGGCGATGCCCCGGACGGGCAGGTCGGCGAAGAAGCGCAGCACGACCACCTGCCGCTGGGCGGCGGGCAGTTCGTCCAGGCCCCGGGCGACGGCGAGGGAGAGCAGGCTGGTCTCCTCGCCGGAGGGGTGCACGGGCTCGTGCAGCGCGGCCAGCCGCTCCCCCAGTCGCTCCTGGCGCCGCTTGGCCCGGTGCCAGTCCATGGCCAGGTTGGAGGCGACCACCGCCGCCCACGCCGACACGTCCCGCGGTGCCTCCCCGCCGTTCGCGGTCCGCTCCAGCAGCCGCAGCCGGACCTGCTGCACCCCGTCCGGCAGGTCCGACTGCGGCACCCCGCCGAGCGCGAGCACCGCCCGCACCCGGCGTTCCTGGGCCGCGTCCAGCGGGTCGTCGCCGATGCGGTCCGCACCGGCGTACGCCCCCTGGTCGCGGCGCGCCCTTCCGCGCAGCACAGGCCACCCCCCTCACGCGTTTCCCCTACGACGTGGCAGCGAGCCGAAACGTTCGACCACGTCCCCCGGCTCCGCAGAGGCGTACGTCACACCGCCGTGTGGCCGGAATCCGTACGGGCAGGGACGGGACAGCACAGCTTGCGGCCCGGGCGCCCGGCGGAGGTAATTTCTCCAGCTCAGAGGGGGTGACCGGCGGACGTACGGAACCGTCCGCCGGGTGATCGTGTCCCACCCTTCGGGCACGCCTCGCAATAAATTGGACAGGTGGACCGGGGTCGGCCGCATGATGGAAATGCCCCGGTCATGCAGAGACACACAGAGGGAGACACCGTGAGGGTCGGAATCGTCGGAGCCACCGGTCAGGTCGGCACGGTCATGCGCAGGATCCTCACGGAGCGGAACTTCCCGGTGACGGAGCTGCGTCTGTTCGCCTCGGCCCGCTCGGCCGGCACCGTGCTGGACGGCGTGACGGTGGAGGACGCGACGACCGCCGACTACACCGGCCTGGACATCGTGCTCTTCTCCGCGGGCGGCGCCACCTCCCGGGCGCTGGCCGAGAAGGTCGCCTCCCAGGGCGCCGTCGTGATCGACAACTCCTCCGCCTGGCGCAAGGACCCCGAGGTCCCGCTGGTGGTCTCCGAGGTGAACCCGCACGCGGTCGCCGACCGCCCCAAGGGCATCATCGCCAACCCGAACTGCACCACGATGGCCGCGATGCCGGTCCTGCGGCCGCTGCACGAGGAGGCCGGCCTGGAGGCGCTGGTCGTCGCCACCTACCAGGCGGTGTCCGGCTCGGGTCTCGCGGGCGTGGCCGAGCTGCACGGCCAGGTGCAGAAGGTGGCCGCCGAGGCCGACAAGCTGACGCACGACGGCGCGGCGGTCGACTTCCCCGAGCCGAACGTCTACAAGCGGCCCATCGCCTTCAACGTGCTCCCGCTGGCCGGCAACCTCGTCGACGACGGTCTGAACGAGACCGACGAGGAGCAGAAGCTGCGCAACGAGTCCCGCAAGATCCTGGAGATCCCCGGCCTGAAGGTCTCCGGCACCTGCGTGCGTGTCCCGGTCTTCTCCGGCCACTCCCTGCAGGTCCACGCCCGCTTCGCCCGCCCGATCTCCCCGGAGCGCGCGACGGAACTGCTCGCCAAGGCCCCCGGCGTCGCCCTCTCCGACATCCCGACCCCGCTCCAGGCGGCCGGTCAGGACCCGTCGTTCGTCGGCCGCATCCGCGCCGACGAGACGGTGGAGAACGGCCTCGCGCTGTTCATCTCCAACGACAACCTCCGCAAGGGCGCCGCGCTGAACGCGGTGCAGATCGCGGAGCTGGTGGCGGCGGAGCTGTCCGAGAAGTAGGCCGGTTCTCCGGCGCAGGGGCGGTCACGGTCGCGTGACCGCCCCTGTCGTGTCCCCGGACGCGCACGGCCCCGGCGGTGAGGGGCCGCCGGGGCCGTGGAGCGGTGTGCGGGGAGGGGATCAGTCCGTGCCGGACTCCATCGCGGCGCGGTCGAGCAGCGCGTCCTCCTCCGTGACCTCGCCGCGGGAGGCGATCGCCTCGGCGCCGCCCTGGGGCATCGCGCCGATCAGGCCGGTGGAGGCGGCCTGGGCCGCGCCGATCAGCGCCGGGTGCTCGGTGCCGACCATGCCCAGACCCGCGTACTGTTCCAGGCGGGCGCGGGAGTCCGCGATGTCGAGGTTGCGCATGGTGAGCTGGCCGATGCGGTCCGCGGGGCCGAACGCGGAGTCCTCGGTGCGCTCCATGGACAGCTTGTCCGGGTGGTAGCTGAACGCCGGGCCGGTGGTGTCGAGGAGCGAGTAGTCCTCGCCGCGCCGCAGTCGCAGCGTGACCTCACCGGTGACCGCCGCGCCGACCCAGCGCTGCAGCGACTCGCGGATCATCAGCGCCTGCGGGTCCAGCCAGCGGCCCTCGTACATGAGACGGCCGAGCTTGCGGCCCTCGTTGTGGTACTGGGCGAGGGTGTCCTCGTTGTGGATGGCGTTGACCAGGCGCTCGTAGGCGGCGTGCAGCAGGGCCATGCCGGGGGCCTCGTAGATGCCGCGGCTCTTGGCCTCGATGATCCGGTTCTCGATCTGGTCCGACATGCCGAGTCCGTGCCGGCCGCCGATGGCGTTGGCCTCCATGACCAGCTCGACGGGGGAGGCGAACTCCTTGCCGTTGACGGTCACCGGGCGGCCCTGGTCGAAGCCGATCGTCACGTCCTCCGGGGCGATCTCGACCGCGGGGTCCCAGAACCGCACGCCCATGATCGGCTCGACGGTCTCGACGCCGGTGTCCAGGTGCTCCAGGGTCTTGGCCTCGTGGGTGGCGCCCCAGATGTTGGCGTCGGTGGAGTACGCCTTCTCGGTGCTGTCGCGGTAGGGCAGCCCGTGGGCGACCAGCCACTCCGACATCTCCTTGCGGCCGCCCAGCTCGGTGACGAAGTCCGAGTCCAGCCACGGCTTGTAGATCCGCAGGTGGGGGTTGGCGAGCAGGCCGTAGCGGTAGAACCGCTCGATGTCGTTGCCCTTGAAGGTGGAGCCGTCGCCCCAGATCTGCACGTCGTCCTCGAGCATCGCCCGGACCAGCAGGGTGCCGGTGACGGCCCGGCCGAGGGGCGTGGTGTTGAAGTAGGCGCGCCCGCCCGAGCGGATGTGGAACGCGCCGCAGGCGAGCGCGGCCAGCCCCTCCTCGACCAGGGCCGCCCGGCAGTCGACCAGGCGCGCGACCTCGGCGCCGTAGCTCGTCGCACGGCCGGGCACCGAGGCGATGTCGGGCTCGTCGTACTGGCCGATGTCGGCGGTGTAGGTGCACGGGATGGCGCCCTTGTCGCGCATCCACGCGACGGCGACCGAGGTGTCGAGGCCGCCGGAGAAGGCGATGCCGACGCGTTCGCCGACCGGAAGGGAAGTGAGGACCTTGGACATAGAAAGAGTATGCAGCATCCCGCATGGTCATGCATAGCCCGGCTGGTCCGGGGCTCCCCCGTACGAGCGCCGCGCCCCGATTCCTAGACTGACCGCGTGGCATTCACGAGCACTCCGCACCGCTTCCTGTGACCGGAGGACACCGAGGGCGACGCAGGACGGCGTCGCCCTCCTCGGCGTGCCTGCCCTGAGGCGCCCCGTCCCGGGGCAGCGCCTCCGCGCGCCCGCAGGCACGACTCCTTCCCTTCACGTCACCAGGAGTTCCTCATGCCCGCGTCGCATCCGCCTGCCCTCGAACCGTTCCTCACCCTGCTGCGCTGCCCGGCCTGCCGCGCACCCCGTCTTCGCCCCGGCCGGGGCGCCCTGCGCTGCCCGGCGGGTCACGCCTTCGACATCGCCCGGCACGGCTACGTCGGCCTCCTCACCGGCACCCCCGCCACCAGCGGCGACGACGCGGCCATGGTCCGGTCCCGGGACCGGTTCCTGTCCACCGGCGCCTACGAGCCCGTCCGGCGGGCCGTGGCCCGCCTGGCGGCCGCCGCCCTGCCCGGGCGGGGCACCGTCGTGGACGTCGGATGCGGCACCGGCTACTACCTCGCCGGCGTCCTCGACCGGCTGCCCTCGGCCCGGGGCCTGGGACTGGACACCTCGGCGCGCGCCCTGCGCGCGGCGGCCCGGGCCCACGACCGGGCCGCCGCGGTGTCCTGGGACGTCTTCCGCCCCTTTCCGCTGGCCGACGGGGCGGCCGACGTCGTGCTGGACGTGTTCGCCCCGCGCAACCCCTCCGAGTTCCACCGGGTGCTGCGCCCGTCCGGCCGGCTGGTCGTCGTACGTCCCACGGACCGGCACCTCGCCGAGCTGCGCGGCCGGGTACCCGGGATGATCACGGTCGACCCGGCCAAGGAACGGCGGCTGCGGCGGGCGCTGGCCCCCTTCTTCGAGCCCGCCGCCACCGAGGAGGTCGACTACCCGCTCCCCCTCGGCCCCACGGAGGCCACCGACCTGGTGGGGATGACGCCGAGCGCGCGCCACCTGGATCCGGCGGACGCGGCCGGTGCCGGCCTCCTGCCCGGCACGGTCACCGTCTCCGTACGGGCCACGGCCTACCGGCGCCGCGCCCGGACCGCGGAGGGCACCGGCTGCTAGGGGTGTCCCCTCAGCCTTCGGCCGGTGGACAGGCCCTAGGCCCGCCGGACCTCGTACAGGAAGCACCCGTACTCCACCGCCCGGACGTGGACGAGCGCCACCTCCGGGTCGGAGAAGGCCTGCGCGAAGGCCTCCTGGAAGCTCTCCCCGGCCGCCACCAGCCGACCGCCGAGGATCCGGCCGTCGGCCGAGTAGCGGCGCACGGTGCGGTGGGCGTGGGTGAAGGGCAGGCCGGTGTCCGCCGGGCCGGGGCACTCCCGGGCGTGGATGAACACCGGGCCCTGCTCGTCGTAGGCGCCGGGGTCGGCGCCCGTCTCGGCCGCCCAGCGGCGCAGCGGGGCGTACGACACCAGGGCGATCAGCTCGCCGGCGGTGCTGTGCCGCAGGCAACAGCGCAGCGGAGCACCGCCCTCCGCGTCGGTGAAGGGGGCCGGGGGCCGGCCCGCGTCGTCGGCGACGCGCAGGGACTTCAGGACCTCGGGGGTGACGGGGCGTGCGGTGCGGTCGGTCATGTCCCCAGCGTCCCGCCGCGCCGCCGCGCTCACCGGCGGGAACCGGACATCGCCTTCCCCGTCGATCGCATGGAAGGATGGCGCAACCGACACATAACGAGGAGATGACCGCGTGCCTGGCACAAACCTGACTCGCGAAGAGGCGCAGCAGCGGGCCGAGCTGCTCACCGTTGACTCGTACGAGATCGATCTCGACCTCTCCGGCGCGCAGGAGGGCGGCACCTACCGGTCCGTTTCCACGGTGCGCTTCGACGTCGCCCGCGGCGACGCCGAGTCCTTCATCGACCTGGTGGCCCCGACCGTCCACGAGGTGGTCCTCAACGGCGACCGGCTGGAGCCCTCCGAGGTCTTCAAGGACTCGCGGATCGCGCTGCCCGGACTGCTGGAGGGGCGCAACGTCCTGCGGGTCGTCGCCGACTGCGCCTACACCAACACCGGCGAGGGCCTGCACCGCTTCATCGACCCGGTGGACGAGCAGGCCTACCTCTACACCCAGTTCGAGGTGCCGGACGCCCGCCGGGTGTTCGCCTCCTTCGAGCAGCCCGACCTGAAGGCCACCTTCCAGTTCACCGTGAAGGCGCCCGAGGGCTGGACGGTCATTTCCAACTCGCCGACCCCGGAACCCCAGGACAACGTCTGGGTCTTCGAGCCGACCCCGCGCATCTCGTCGTACATCACCGCGCTGATCGTGGGCCCGTACCACTCCGTGCACAGCGTGTACGAGAAGGACGGCCAGTCCGTGCCGCTCGGCATCTACTGCCGGCCCTCGCTCGCGGAGTACCTCGACGCGGACGCCGTCTTCGAGGTGACCCGGCAGGGCTTCGACTGGTTCCAGGAGAAGTTCGACTACCGGTACCCGTTCGCGAAGTACGACCAGCTGTTCGTGCCCGAGTTCAACGCGGGCGCGATGGAGAACGCGGGCGCGGTCACCATCCGCGACCAGTACGTCTTCCGCTCCAAGGTCACCGACGCCGCCTACGAGCTGCGCGCCGAGACCATCCTGCACGAGCTGGCCCACATGTGGTTCGGCGACCTGGTCACCATGGAGTGGTGGAACGACCTCTGGCTGAACGAGTCGTTCGCCACCTACACCTCCATCGCCTGCCAGGCCGCCGCGCCCGGCTCGCGCTGGCCGCACTCGTGGACCACGTTCGCGAACTCCATGAAGACCTGGGCGTACCGGCAGGACCAGCTGCCGTCCACGCACCCGATCATGGCGGACATCCGCGACCTGGACGACGTGCTCGTCAACTTCGACGGCATCACCTACGCCAAGGGCGCGAGCGTGCTCAAGCAGCTCGTCGCGTACGTCGGCGAGGACGAGTTCTTCACGGGCGTGCAGGCCTATTTCAAGCGGCACGCGTTCGGCAACACCCGTCTGTCCGACCTGCTGGGTGCCCTGGAGGAGACCTCCGGCCGCGACCTGAAGACCTGGTCGAAGAAGTGGCTGGAGACGGCCGGCATCAACGTGCTGCGTCCGGAGGTGGAGACGGACGGGTCCGGTGTGGTCACGGCCTTCGCCGTCCGCCAGGAGGCCCCCGCCCTGCCCGCCGGCGCCAAGGGCGAGCCGGTCCTGCGCCCGCACCGCATCGCGATCGGCCTGTACGACCTCGACGAGGCGACCGGCAAGCTGGTGCGCACCGAGCGGGTCGAGCTGGACGTCGACGGCGAGCTGACGGCCGTGCCGCAGCTGACGGGCAAGCGCCGTCCGGCGGTGATCCTGCTGAACGACGACGACCTGTCGTACGCGAAGGTCCGCCTGGACGAGGAGTCGCTGGCGTTCGTCACCGAGCACCTCGGCGACTTCGACGCCTCGCTGCCGCGCGCCCTGTGCTGGGCCTCGGCCTGGGACATGACCCGGGACGCCGAGCTGGCCACCCGCGACTACCTCTCGCTGGTGCTGTCCGGCATCGGCAAGGAGTCCGACATCGGCGTGGTGCAGTCGCTGCACCGTCAGGTCAAGCTGGCGATCGACCTGTACGCGGACCCGGCCGCGCGCGAGTCCCTGCTGACCCGCTGGACCGATGCCACGCTGGCGCACCTGCGCGCGGCCGAGGCGGGCAGCGACCACCAGCTGGCCTGGGCGCGGGCGTTCGCGGGCACCGCGCGCACGCCCGAGCAGCTGGACCTGCTGGAGGCGCTGCTGGAGGGCACGCAGACCGTCGAGGGCCTGGTCGTGGACACCGAGCTGCGCTGGGCGTTCGTGGAGCGCCTCGCGGCGGTCGGCCGGTTCGACGAGGCGGAGATCGCCGCCGAGTACGAGCGGGACAAGACGGCCGCCGGTGAGCGGCACGCGGCCACCGCCCGCGCGGCCCGTCCGACGCCGGAGGCCAAGGAAGAGGCCTGGTCGTCGGTCATCGACTCCGACAAGCTGCCGAACGCCGTGCAGGAGGCCGTGATCGGCGGCTTCGTGCAGACCGACCAGCGCGAGCTGCTGGCGTCGTACGCGGAGCGGTACTTCGAGGTCGTCAAGGACGTCTGGGACGCCCGTTCGCACGAGATCGCCCAGCAGATCGCGATCGGCCTGTACCCGTCGGTCCAGGTGTCCGAGGCCACCCTGGCCAGGACGGACGCCTGGTTGACCGCGGCCGAGCCGAACGCGGCCCTGCGCCGCCTCGTCTCGGAGTCCCGCGCGGGCGTCGAGCGGGCCCTGAAGGCCCAGGCGGCGGACGCGGCGGCGAAGTAGTCGTTCGCACGGTCATCCGTACGGTCCTGCGTGAGGTCATCCGTACGGTCCTGCGTGAGGTCGTCGTCTGGATGACGGGGCGCCCGGTGCTGTCGGCACCGGGCGCCCCCGCCTTTTCCGCCTCGGTCAGGCCTCTCGTCGCGGTGCCGGCGGCCGGGCCGCCGCGTCCCGCAGGGCCTCCAGCACCCGGGCCACCGGCGGGCCCGTCTCGCCGCCCCTGCGAACCGCCGCCACCACGTGCCGGACGGGGCGGTCCGTGGTCAGTTCGCGCAGCACGACACCGGCCCGGCGCCCGGCCGCCATCCGCGGGACCAGGGCCACGCCCATCCCCGCCCCCACCATGGCGAGGATCGCCGTCCAGCCCGAGGCCGAGTGGCCCTGGTGAGGGCTGAAGCCGGCCGCCTCGCAGGCGCGGCGGGTGATGTCCGACCAGGGACCGCTGCCGCCGAAGATCCAGGGTTCCGCGGCCAGATCGGTCAGCTTCAGGGGGGCGGCGCCGGCCAGCGGGTGGCCGGGCGGCAGAGCCACGTCGAGGGGGTCGGTCAGCAGGGGCACGCGGGTGAAGCGGGGGTCGGCGGCGCTCGGGGCCTCGGCCGCCAGGGAGAGGGCGAGGTCGACGTCACCGGCGGCCAGCAGGTCGTAGGCCTCGGCGGCCTCCGCCTCCCGTATGCGCACGGTGACCCGCGGGTGCGTGTCCCGCAGCACCCGTACGGCGGGGACGACCAGGGCGGGGACGGCGGTCGAGAAGGCGCCGACCCTGACCTCGCCGGCCTCGCCCTGCGCGTAGGCGGCGAGCGCCGCGTCGGCGCGCTCCAGTTGCTCGAACACCGCCTCGGCGTGCGCCAGCACCAGCCGGGCCGCGTCGGTGAGCCGGACCCTGCGGCCGTGGGCCTCCAGCAGGGGCACCCCGAGCCGGTCGGCGAGGTTGGTCAGCTGCTGGGAGACCGCCGAGGGGGTCATGTGCAGGGCCTCGGCCGTCGCGGTCACGGTGCCGCGCTCGCGCAGGGTGCGCAGGATGTGCAGCTTCCTCAGGTCCCACTCGGCCATGCGCGCACGGTACACGCGGCCGCGGCCACCGCTGCCGGGCGACCGGGCTCACCGCGCGCCGGCCCCTTCGCGCCGGCGCGGCCCGCGGTCACCGCCGGGATCCCGCACCCAGGACGACCCCGCCCAGGATCAGCGCCATCGACAGCAGCTGAGGCAGGCCGGTCGTCTCGCCGAGGACGGCCCAGGACAGCAGGGCCACGCACACCGGCTGGAGGTAGTAGACGATGCCGGCGCGGGTCGCGCCGATCAGGGCGATGGCCTTGTTCCAGCCGAAGAAGGCGAGGGCGGAGGAGGCCACGCCGACGTAGAGCAGGGGCAGCACCGTGCCGGGGGCCGGGCTGAAGCCGCCCTGGAGGGCGAGGCTCGCGGCCTGGACGGGCAGCAGCAGGACGGTGCCGGCCAGGAACGTGGTGAACAGGAAGGCCGCGCCGCCCAGTTCGGCGGGCTTGCGGCGCAGCAGCGCGCTGTAGCCGGCGAAGCAGCAGGCCGCGGCGATCATCCACAGGTCGCCGGGCGAGAAGGCCGCGCCGCCGCCGACCAGCAGCGCCACACCGCCGCAGGCGATGAGCAGCCCGGTGGTGCGCCGCCCGCCGAGCCGTGCGCCGCCCAGCCGCTCGAACAGCGCCATCAGCACAGGCGAGGCCGCCATGATCATGCCCATGGTGGCGGCCGGCGTGGACAGCCCGGCCTGGTTGACCAGGGTGTTGTAGACGGCCACGCCGAGCAGCGAGGCGAGGAGGACGTAACGGCCGTGCCGGCGGATCAGGGCCCGCTGCCGCCAGGCCCGCCGGGCACCGAAGGGGGCGACGGCGAGCAGGGCGATCACCCAGCGCCAGAAGGCGTGCTGGACGGGCGGGACGCTGTCGTGCAGGCCGCGGGAGGTGACGAAGCTGCCGGACCAGACGATCGTGGCGAGCGCGGCGCAGGCGAGGCCGAGCAGGGGGGCGGCGGCCTCGCGGGTGCGCGGGGCGCGGGGGCGCCGGGCGCGGATGCCGAGGGCGCGGGTGCGCGCGGTGGTGGTCGCGGAGGCGGGGGAGGTCGCGGCGGGGGAGGTCGTGGTGGTCGTCCGGTGCACGACGGCTGTCACAGGGGTCCTTTCCGGGGAGGGTGCGGGGTGTGCCGTTCCCTACCGTCGCAGGAGAGGATTCGTCAGGTCCATCGAATCTTTTCGACCGTTCTTTTCAGCTGAACTGAACGATCGGGGCTTCCGGCCTCCCAGCTGGGCCGCCGCCGTCGCCGTGAACGCCAGGGCCATGCCGGTCAGTTGCACCGGGGTGAGCGTCTGGCCGAGGGCCGCCCAGCCGACGACGGCCGCGGTCAGCGGGGAGAGCGGACCGAGGAAGCTCACCTGGGTCGCGGTGAGCCGGCCGATGCCGCGGAACCACAGCCAGTAGGCGACCGCCGTGTTGGCCAGGGCGAGGTAGAGGTAGCCGCCGGCCGCGCGGGCGTCGAGGGCGGGCGGGGCACCCTCGGCGAGCAGGGCGATCGGCGCGATGAGCAGGCCGCCCGCGGTGAGCTGCCAGGCCGTCAGAGTCAGCGGGCCGACGCCGTCCGGACGGCCCCAGCGCTTGGTCAGTACGGTGCCGGTGGCCATGGAGACGGTGGACGCGACCGCCGCGAGCACTCCGACGAGGTCGAGCGCGCCCGCGCCCTCCAGGACGACCAGGCTGACCCCGAACGCGGCCGCGACCCCGGTGACCAGGGTGCGCGGGGCCGGCCGCCGGCCGAGCAGCAGCGCCGAGAGGCCGACGACGAACAGCGGTCCGGCCGAGCCGACGACTGCGGCCATCCCGCCCGGCAGCCGGTACGCCGCCACGAACAGCAGGGGGAAGAAGGCGCCGATGTTCAGCGCGCCGAGCACCGCCGCCTTCGCCCACCAGGCACCGCGGGGCAGCACGCGGGTGAGGGCGAGCAGCATCAGACCGGCGGGCAGGGCCCGCATCAGGCCGGTGAACAGGGGACGGTCAGGCGGCAGGAACTCGGTGGTGACGGCGTAGGTGGTGCCCCAGGAGACGGGCGCCAGGGCGGTGAGCAGGACGGTGCCATGTCGCTTCACGATCGGACCCCTTCGGACTGGCCGGTGTAGCTCGATAGTAAGTAGCTTAGTCGTAAGCTACTTTCCGTCAAGCCACTTTCTTGCCGTCGAGCGTCCCGGGGGCGATACTCGGCCCATGAGCGCAGGCAGGGATCCCGTGGACGCGATCATCGACCAGTGGGCGGCCGTGCGGCCCGACCTCGACACCAGGGCGATGGAGGTGTTCGGGCGGATCTTCCGCCTCTCCCGGGCCATGAGCGACCGCATGGAGAAGGCCTACGCCCCCTACGGCATCTCACGAGGCGAGTTCGACGTGCTGGCGACCCTGCGCCGCTCCGGCGAGCCGTACACCCTCTCCCCGCGCCGGCTGTCGGCCACGCTGATGCTGACCACCGGCGGCATGACCGGCCGCCTCGACAAGCTGGAGCGGGCCGGCCTGCTGCGCCGCTCCCCCGACCCGCACGACCGCCGCGGCCTCCAGGTCACGCTGACCCCGAAGGGGCTGGACGTCATCGACCAGGCGGTGGGCGCGGGCCTCGCCGCCCAGACGGAGGCCCTCTCCACGCTCGACGACGAACAGGCCGGCCGGCTGGCCGGCCTGCTGCGGGACCTGCTCGCAGGGACCCCGGGGGCGGGTCACTAGGCCCTGTCGGGCCAGGGGGTTTCGTTTGGATCAGGTCGGATCAGGCCGCGGCGTCCGGTGCGGTGCATCGCAAGGCGGAGGATCACCCGCGTACTGGGCGTACTCGGG